>CAZFHM010000189.1:0-4414 GCA_964518825.1 uncultured Pirellulales bacterium | reverse complement strand
TATTACCAAGTAATGTTGCACCTGTAACATTCAAAGCTCCGCCGATAGTAGCATCATTAGTAATAGCTACTGTAGTACTTCCTAAAGTTGTAGTTGCCGCATCACCATAGATTATTGTTACAGGGTTACCGCCATTATTATCGATAACGGTAAATACGCCGGTGCCACCGTTGTCGGCATCAAAATTAATAGTAAAATTGTCGGCAGCGTTAATATAAGGGTCAGGGTTGCCGTCAACACTTATTGAGCTAAAGTTGGCATCCGCAGTTGCCAGCGCAATCTGCGGCAGGACCATTGAGACAATAAGAACCAGCGCAAGTAATTTTAGAAATGTCTTGCGACATTTCATACAGTCACCTGTTGTGTAGGAGCATTGTTATAAACTTCTTTACAAGACTTCTTTCTTTATCACCACAGTGCCGCCTCCAGCGGGCATAAGGAACACTTTGACCGCGCCTGCATCGAGAAGTATGATATTATTTTTGAGCACACCGACTCGTTTGATATTCCCGAAGACAGTTTTTTCAAGCTCTTCACAGCTCATATTGACGTATTCGACGGTATCATAGACGGCGTCCTGGTTCGGAAAGAAACTCGCGCTGGCGTACATTATGGAATTGTCCTGCCTGACAAGCTCGAACGAATTGGAAAAGACGTGCTGGTCCGGGGGATTTTGCGGCGTGAAAATAAAAATTCCGCTCTGATTATCTGCCATAAGAAACGTCGCAACCTGATTGATACGGGCTATGCAGGAAAGAACTCCCATATTTACGGCTGCCTGTGTCACGGCATTTACCGAAGGATTAACCGGCTGAATCGAGGCCTGGCTGGAAGGAGTATCCGAACGCGCAGGCTCCTGCCGGGTTTTTGAAGTTGCGGCAAGCTCGACCGGACCGCTGGTCTTGTGCGGCCGAGAGTATGCTGAAAAAATGCCGGCACAAACCAAAACCCCCAAAACAACTGCCCAGTACTTCCGTAAACGCGGCATAATGCCTTGCCCAATATACATATATTTCTCTTTCTTATTCATCACGGATATCCTTTCAAGCGACCCGCCAGGTCAAGGATTAACGGATCCCCCATATCCCCCAAGGTCTCAGCACGTCTCTTGAACATATAAAGGGCAAACTTTACCCTTCCCTGAATAATAAAAATAGTATCGGAAGTATCGACCGAGCTTCCAAGTATCCTTTAATTGTTTTGGCCTGTCAGACTAATCAACACCCAGCCCCAAAACCCTTTTCAACGCACCAACATCAGCGTTATCAATAATGAAAAACGGCAAATTGCAGGAGTTGAGGTTTCATTCACGAGATGAAGGAGATAATTTTTCTCCCTGCCGGTCGCAGTCAACCGACCTGGCGTCGCTGGAAGACGGCCACGGCAAGTGAGAGTATGCCGGTGGTGTAACAAAGGGCGTAAAGGCTGCTGATAATTATGTATTTGCCGGGTATCCTGCTGCCTTCGTAGATTGCGTCGCTTACCCAGAAGACCTGCAGATTGGGTACGATATGGTAGGCGATATTTGCCCAGATGTGGGTGTCGGCAAACCTGCCGAACGTATAGTCGCTGATAAGTCCAATCAGGAACAGCCCCACACAACCAATCAGCGTTACGACGACATTAAACCTCGACGACAGCGCCACTGCCAGTGCCGTTATGACCATCGCCCCCAGAAACAGCAGTACAGAGGCGTAAATAGCCATCAGGGGAATTGAGTTTCCGGCCGGGTTGAATTTCCAGTTGCGGTCAAAAAAAGCCAAAAATACAATCCCCACCGTTGCAAAAAGCGCGGTCAGCATTATCGCAGTTGAAGAAAACTTCCAGTCGTAAAAGTAGCTAAGAAAAGCAGTTAGCAACATCGACAGCAGCAGGATTCCTGCGGCGGTACTTATCACAGACCAGTCATGTGTGTCATTGACGGACTCCATTACCCCGTGCCGAATGGTCATCAAAAGGGCAATTGTGCACAAATAATGAGCCAGACCGACCGCTCCGGCCACCCCCAGGAACTTGGCCAGGATAAATATCGGACGTTGCACCGGCTTGGTTACGACGGTTGTAATAGTTTTATTGTCTATTTCCTCGGCCACCGCACCCGAAGCGGCAAATATTGAGATGAACAAACTGGTCAGGAAAAGCGTAGATAAACCGATTTCCAACAGGAACTTATTGTCATTGTCCAGGGAATACATCGTCAGCGCCGGTATGAGGACAAACAGTATCAGTGACGTGACGATGATGACGGCATATACGGGCTGTCGCAGCGTCTCGGTAAACGTGTTGGCGGCAATTGTCAGTAGCTTGTGCATTTTTTGGCGTAAATAAGTGTTAAAGGGTTTTCATTTTGTAATTTTTCGCGGAACGTGGCCCTTCACATACAAAACCAATATTGTTATATTACACCGTCTTGTCTTTGTAAAGCCATTAAGACAGGCAACCTGTAAATACAGGCTGGGCGGTTGACTTGTTCTAAGTTAAAAGGAGTTTTATATAAATGGCGTTATCTTCGAACCGAGCCAGAAACCTATCGGTCGCATTGCTGATAGTCGGCATCTTTCTGTTCATCATCACCCTGGTTCTGGGCACATGGAGCGGTTTTCCCGCCATTAGCTCTATCGGGTTTTACCTGCTCGCCACGACACTTATCTACTTCGTGCTGTCGATTCAGTTTCACCTGAGAACACTTGCCGAACAGGAGAAACTCGATACGAGCCGATTAGCCTCCGACAGCCAGAGCGGTACTATCTTCGCCGAACAGAGCAATCAGCCGGACCTGTTTGCAGTCTCCCAGAAACGTCTCGGCATACTGGAGAAATGGTTCATGCCTGTCCTGGCGGCGATAGTCGCAGTCTACCAGGTCGGCATAGGTATCATCCTGTTGTACTCACTGAGCAGCCCTCTTGCAGGCGAGGTGGTTACCAGACAGCCCCTGCTGTGTGCGGTCTTTCTGGTCACTATCGCCTTTGTGTCTTTTTTGCTCAGCCGATACGCCACGGGCATGAGCACTGAACTCAAATTCAAGCCTATGCGCGCCGCCGGGAGCAGTTTGCTGGGCGGTGCGGTTTTGTGTTTTGTTGTGGCAATCTGTCTTGCGCTGGTGCAGTTCCAGTTTCCATTACCCTTAAAAGTTGTTTCCTACATCATCCCGGTTCTCCTGATTCTACTCGGCATTGAAACGGCCCTCAACGTCGTGTTCGATATATACAGGCCGCGACTCAAAGGCCAGTATAGTCGCGCCGCGCTCGACAGCCGACTGCTCGGTATCATCAGTGAGCCCGGGGAGGTTCTGCACACAGTTGCAGGCGCTATCGATTATCAGTTCGGGTTCAAGGTTTCGCAGACATGGTTCTATCAGCTGCTCGAAAAAGCTATCGTACCACTGATACTTCTGTCAGCACTTGTGCTTTATCTACTGAGCACGATGGTGGTGGTCAACCCGGCTGAACAGGCGATAGTCGAGCGATTCGGCAATCCCCTGACGGACACGAACGAAGTAAGACTTTACGGGCCGGGCATACTCTGGAAAATGCCCTGGCCTATCGACATCGCCTATAAATACCCTACTGAAAAGGTCAAGGAAATATACATAGGTTATGAACCGAAGCTTGACCCCAAAACCGGACTGCCTGAACCGGAAAAACAACTCATCTGGGGCAAAAAGCACTATGAACAGGAATACGACCTTATTGTTGCCAGCCCACAGAGCGGCATTGAGCCAAGCGCAGGTGTCGTCCCGGTCAGCCTGGTCAAAGCCAATATTCCGGTCCAGTACAAAATAAAGAATCTTTATGACTTCATGTATAACCACAGCGAGCCCGAAAAATTGCTCGAGGCCATCTGCTACGGCGAGCTGGCTAAATATGCGGCCAGTGCAAAAGTCGAAGCCGACACACCACAGGATTTGCAGACAAGTATTCTGGGCGCCGGCCGTGAAATTGCAAAGCAGGTCCTGACCGAAAGAATCCAGGCCCGCGCCGATAAGCAGGGTCTCGGCGTTGAGATAGTCTTTGTGGGTTTGCAGGGAATCCATCCGCCAGTCGAGGTCGCTGCGGATTACCAGAAGGTCATTGCTGCAGTACAGCAAAAACAGGCTGCCGTCCTGTACGCCCAAAGATTTCTCAACAATATACTGGGTAATCTCGCCGGTTCGGTGGAATATGCAGAGCAGCTTTACAAACTTGCACTGAGACTCGAGCAGGCACAGCAAACCGAGCCGGAAAACCGCGAGCAGCTCGCAGAACAGCTCGACAGAGCTTTTTCAGACGCCGGCGGGGAAATCTTCAAAACACTGGCCGAAGCAAAAAGCTACGCCTTCGAAAAGGCCACGCTTTCCGAGGCCGACAGCAAACGCTTCGTCGACCAGTTGAAGCCCTACCTGGTTGCAAAAGACATTTACAGGGAGAACCTGCGG
>CAZFHM010000188.1:0-4435 GCA_964518825.1 uncultured Pirellulales bacterium | reverse complement strand
TACGAGGGATGGAATATTGCACCTTCTCTCAGGACAATGCCAACCGCCAGGCCGCTCACTGCTGCGTCCTGCCGTTCACACGAAACGTAATTGGGTCAATGGATTTTACCCCGACGGTGTTCGACCCCAATATTCGCCAGGTCAAATTGCGAACGACTCCCGGATTCGAGCTGGCGCTGTCGGTCCTCTACGAGTCCGGTATTCAGCATTTCGGCCTTGTCCCCGATGAGTATAAACTGATGCCGGATTTTGTCGTTGAGTTCCTTCAAAAAGTCCCCACAGCCTGGGACGATACTCGTTTTATTGACGGTTATCCCGGCAAATACGCCGTAATCGCAAGAAAATCCGGCGATATATGGTATATTGCCGGCATCAACGGCACAAAACAGGATATGAATTTATCACTGGATTTGTCTTTCATTTCGCCCGATGTCAGCGCGACACTAATAACAGATGGGCCCGACAGAACCTTTATTAAAAAAGATGTTGAGCGTGACGCGAACGGAAAAACCGCTGTTAAAATTCTACCTCACGGCGGCTTTGCAATAGTCGCCGATAACCGTTAGATTGCGGTTAGCAACTATTCGACGGTATAATTTTAATTTTATTTAATACCCGCGTGGTAGCTTTGCAGGGACCGGACAATCGGCTCTTTTCCTTTCCTTGCAGCGATACCCTTAACACTGGCCGCGGCGGCGGTTGTCGTCGTGATGTACGGTATCTTGTACTGAATCGCAGCCTTTCTGATGTACGAATCGTCGTACTTGCTTCGCTTGCCGGCGGGGGTATTTACAATCAGTTGAATCTGGTTGTTCTTTATCGCGTCAACGATATTCGGCCTGCCTTCATGCACTTTCAAAACGTGCTCGGATTTTACGCCTCTATTCTTGAGATAATCGTGCGTGCCGGCGGTGGCCATTATCTTGAATCCGAGTTCGACAAACGCCTTGGCAGTACCGTCAATTGAACTCTTGTCAGGGTCGGCAACTGTTATCAACACCGTTCCCTTTAACGGCAGGGGTTGCTGTGTTGCCTCTTGCGCCTTGAAAAATGCCAGGCCGTACGAGTCAGCCAGCCCCAGCACTTCTCCCGTAGAACGCATCTCCGGCCCGAGCACGGGGTCAACCTCCTGGAACATATTGAACGGAAACACCGCTTCTTTTACGCCGAAGTGTGGTATTCGGCTGTGTTTTAGATTCAAGTCGCTCAGCTTCTTGCCTAACATGATTTGTGTCGCCGCTCTTGCCATCGATATTCCGCAGACCTTCGAGACCAAAGGCACGGTTCGCGACGCCCTCGGATTGGCTTCGAGGACATAGACGGTATCGTCGGCGATTGCGTACTGTATGTTCATCAGCCCGACAACTCGAAGTTTGGTCGCAATTTTCCTGGTGTATTCGCAAATGGTATCAAGGTGTTTTTGGGGGATTGATACCGACGGTATAACACAGGCCGAATCACCGCTGTGTATACCTGCAAGCTCAATATGCTCCATGACCGCAGGAACGAATGCGTCATCTCCGTCGGAAATGGCGTCGGCCTCGGCTTCGATTGCGTTGACCAGAAACTTGTCTATCAGTATCGGCCTTTCGGGTGTTACCTCAACTGCGGCCGCCACATATTCACAGAGCATCTGCTCATCGTGAACAACTTCCATGCCGCGTCCGCCGAGCACATACGACGGTCGTACCATCAGCGGATAACCGATTTTTGCGGCTATCTTAAGGGCCTGTTCGAGATTGCTCGCCATACCCGACTCGGGCATCGGGATTTTGAGCTTCTGCATCATTGCGCGGAACCGGTCGCGGTCTTCAGCCAAATCGATTGTCTCAGGTGTCGTCCCGATTATTTTAACGCCGGCCCTTTCGAGTTCGCCGGCGATATTCAGCGGCGTCTGTCCGCCGAACTGGACGATGACGCCTTCGGGCTTTTCCTTTTCATATATACTCAGAACGTCCTCCACCGTGAGCGGCTCGAAATACAGCTTGTCGCTGGTGTCATAGTCTGTCGAGACGGTCTCCGGGTTGCAGTTGACCATTATGCTCTCGAAGCCTTCGTTACGCAGGGCAAACGCGGCATGCACGCAGCAATAATCGAATTCGATTCCCTGTCCGATTCGATTCGGACCGCCGCCTAATACCATAACCTTGCGGTTCTTTGTTACGCCGACCTTGTCGGAAGCATTGTATGTCGAAAAGTAATAAGCAGCATTTTCCACACCGCTTACAGGCACCGGCTCCCACCCTTCGATAACGCCGAGTTTTTTCCTCTTGCTGCGGATTTTATCTTCAGTCGTGCCGAGTATCTGCGCCAGATACTTGTCGGCGAATCCGTCCTTCTTGGCCTGGGTAAGGAGCTTGTCGGGAAGGGCCTTACCTTTATACTTCAAAAGCTTTTCCTCAAGCGCGACAAGTTCTGCCATCTGCCCGATAAACCATTCCTTGATATATGTTTTTTCAAAAAGCTCCTTCGGCTTGGCCCCTTTACGAAGGGCTTCATACATAATGAACTGTCGTTCACTGGTCGGAGTGCTTAGTTTGGCCATCAGTTCGTCGAGCGATAGTTTGTTGAAATTTTTCGCAAAGCCCAGGCCGTACCTTCCGTTTTCCAGCGAGCGGATTGCCTTTTGAAAAGCCTCCTTGTAATTTTTACCTATGCTCATAACTTCGCCGACAGCACGCATCTGGGTGCCGAGCTTGTCCTCGACGCCTTTGAATTTCTCGAACGCCCAGCGGGCGAACTTGACAACGACATAGTCCCCCGACGGCGTATATTTTTCAAGCGTTCCGTCTCTCCAGTACGGGATTTCGTCGAGCGTAAGACCGCCTGCCAGCATCGAAGATACCAGCGCTATAGGAAAACCTGTGGCTTTCGAAGCCAGAGCCGACGAACGTGATGTTCTGGGATTGATTTCGATTACAACAACGCGGCCGGTTTCGCCGTTATGGGCAAACTGTATATTTGTCCCGCCGATGACCTCGATTGCATCGACGATGTCGTATGAGTATTTCTGGAGCTTTTCCTGGAGCTTCTTGTCGATGGTCAGCATCGGGGCAGTACAATACGAGTCGCCCGTATGAATCCCCATGGCGTCGACATTTTCTATAAAGCAGACGGTTATTTTCTGGCTCTTTGAGTCACGGACTACTTCCAGCTCCAGCTCTTCCCATCCGAGTACAGACTCTTCGACAAGAATCTGCCCGACAAGGCTCGCCGAAAGTCCCCTGGCCGCAACGACCTTCAGCTCATCGACGTTATAAACCAGCCCTCCGCCGGTGCCGCCCATCGTATAGGCCGGGCGAATAACAACCGGATACCCGAGCTTTTTGGCGACTTTCTGCGCCTCCTGTACACTATAGGCGGGCTCGCTTGCGGGCATCTCTATGCCCAGCTTGTTCATCGTGTTCTTGAAAGCAATCCTGTCTTCGCCTCGTTCTATCGCATTGACCTGTACGCCTATGACCCTGACGCCGTTTTTTTGTAATGCACCGGCTTTGAACAATTCCGAGGACAAATTCAGTCCGCTTTGGCCGCCGAGGTTCGGCAGCAGGGCGTCAGGCCGCTCTTTCTCAATTATCTTCGTCAGGGTTGCAACGTTTAGCGGCTCGATATACGTCACATCAGCCATCCCCGGGTCCGTCATAATCGTGGCGGGGTTGGAATTGACCAGCACTATCTGGTAACCCAATTTGCGAAGCGCCTTACAGGCCTGGGTGCCCGAATAGTCAAACTCGCAGGCCTGGCCGATAACAATCGGGCCCGACCCTATTATCATCACTTTCCTGATATCCGTTCGTCGGGGCATAGCACGTTCTCCCAAAAGTACTCTTCTTACCTGTCGTATAGCTGCAAATTGCAGCAGATTAAACAGCAAATAGGCTCTTTCGTCAAACCCAAGTTCCGCCTAACCGGAAGATAACTCGAATGAGTAAAAACGCTGTTGACCGTCGCGGGCAAAACTGATAAAAAGTTGCCACGGCACACCTCTTGCAACAGAGGCGTCTATGCCGGGTGCTTAAAAGCCTTTTTTCGAAGTAAAAGGAGAAGATACTATGGGAGTACTGAACAAATTCTTTGCGCCCTCGCCTTTCGCACAGTTGCAGGAACACTCCAAAAAGGTCCACGAATGCGTCAAGCTGCTCAAGCCGCTCTCCGAGGCCTTGCTGGCGCAGGATTTCAAAAAAATCGAAGAGCTGCACAAGCTTATGTCGAAGACCGAGCACGAAGCTGACAATATCAAGTCTGCCTTGCGCGACCGCATAAGCAAAATGTACTTTCTTTCTGTCGGCAGGCTCGAACTGAGCGAATACCTCGCCTATCAGGACGACGTCGCGGATACCGCCGAGGATTTCGCGGTACTGCTGCTGCTGAGAAAAACGAAAATACCGCAGGAAGTGGAAGATGACTTCAAGGCCCTTGTTGAGCAGGTCATCGT
>CAZFHM010000187.1:0-4463 GCA_964518825.1 uncultured Pirellulales bacterium | reverse complement strand
CAATGTTCAAATACGAAGCACTCGACGCCCAGGGCGTTGGGGTAAAGGATGAAATCGAAGCTCTGAGCCAGAAGGAGGCGGTCAGCAAGATCCGCAACATGGGTTATTTCCCGACGAAGGTCGAGCAGGCCGGGGCAAAGAGAAGAGCAGCAGCTCGGGCAGCCGGGCCGCAGCGACGCCGCGGCGCCGGGGGTGGGGTAAAAAAGAAATTAGTGACACAGTTTGCCCGGCAGTTATCGACTCTGCAGGATGCGGGTCTGCCGATTCTGCGTTCACTGCGAATTTTGCAGGAGCAGCAAAAAAGCGGCACCTTCAAACGGGTAATCGGTTATGTCGCCGATGACATCGAGGGCGGTGCTACGCTGTCTGAGGCACTGGGGAGGTATCCACGAGCCTTCGATAACCTGTTCGTGAACATGGTGGCTGCGGGTGAGGCAGGCGGTGTTCTGGATTTGATTCTGTCGCGTATTGCGGACTTCATGGAAAAAGCCCAGAAGCTCAAATCCCGTGTTAAAAGTGCAATGATATACCCTATGGCTGTTCTTACGGCGGCGTTTTGTATTCTGCTTGCCCTGATGAAATGGGTGGTTCCAAGATTTATGGACGTGTTGAAGGAAATGGTCGAAGAGGAGCTCAATCCGGTTACCAGGACGGTTCTGGCAATCAGCGACTGGATTGCGTTCAGGTTCGGCTGGCTGGTTCTCATCTGTGTGCCGTTTGCGATTATTATCATGCTTAAGTTCGCCAGGCAGTTCAGGACGGGCAGGCTGGTGCTGGATTCTATCAAGCTGAAGCTGCCTATCATCGGGAATTTGAGCGGCAAGATTGCCGTGACCCGCTGGACACGGACGCTGGGTACGCTGATAAGCGCCGGTGTGCCGATTCTCGACGCCCTGAACGTGACTCGCGAAACGTCCGGCAACGAAGTTTATGCCAGGATGCTGGGTAACGTGCATAACTCGATTCGGCAGGGCGATACGTTCGCAGGGCCTTTGCGGCAGTCCAAGACGGTCGACTTAATCGTATCGAACATGGTGGCGGTCGGTGAAGAAACCGGTGATTTGGACAAGATGCTTAGCAAGGTTGCGGATAATTATGACGAGCAGGTGGACGTTCTGGTGGCGTCGCTGATGAGCCTGCTGGAACCGGTTATGATTATCGTGCTTGGTGCTATCGTGATGACAATCGTTTTGGCGATATTCCTGCCGATGATTCAGGTCATCCAGGGCCTCGGTGCGTCAGGTTAATGCGAGGATTAAAGGTAAACTCGTCTCCGTCGCAGGCTGCTGCGGTGCGGGACAGCAATAATTAGATTAAAAGGAGAAAAACTTATGCAAGCGAAAAACAAATTTAAGAAACGCAAGGCCTTTACCATCGTCGAGCTTCTGACGGTGATGAGCGTGATTATCATTCTAATCAGCCTGCTGGTCCCTGCGCTTAGCCAGGTCAAGAGAATCTCCAAGAAGGTGGTCCAGAAGAAGCAGATTGCCAGTATCGACGTTGCGCTGGAGATGTACGAAGCCGAGCACGGCGAGTACCCCGATTCAGGCAAAGACGGCACTGACGACCAGCCTTATTGCGGAGCAATGAAACTGGCCGAAGCGATGGTCGGGCAGGACCTGCTGGGATTTCATCGCAAATCGCTGTACAGAAGCGACCTTGAAGACAACCAGAAGAACCTGCTGTACCAGATTCCCGGAAATCCTCCTCTTCCAAACTTGGAACAGAACCTGAAATCGCGGCAGGGGCCGTACCTGCCGGTGGAATACGCCAACGCAAACAGGATGGGAGATGACCCCTCCGGTGACTATCTGGGTATTTACCAAGTGATAGGGTATACACCTCCTGCTTTCAAGTGGTATCAAAATGTCCTCTGCGATGTCTATAAACGCAATATTCAGGGTGTCGGCATAAAAGCCGGAATGCCCATCCTGTATTACAGGGCGAACTCCGGCGGCAAGACGAATCCCCGGCGATATGATGTGGACAATTCGGACAACGGCATTAAGAGAGATGATACGACTAACATTTACAACTATGAGGACAACGACGAGCTTGTCCAGTTAGGCGCTCCGTGGAATCCAGACCCTCTGTTCAAGCACCCGATGGATTCTACCGAGCCTGATAACAACAATAATGACGGGAAGGGCGTTACGGAGACGTTTTATTTCCGTATAAACAACAATGAGGTCCCTATAGAGCTGGGCCGGCCGTACAAGGCTGATTCTTACATCCTGCTCAGCGCCGGCTACGACGGTGAATACGGAACAGGCGATGACATATACAACTTCGACCAGTAATTCCAGTGAAGATATTGGTTAACCGGAGAAGCGGTGATGAATAGATTTATGGTTTTATTTTTGGTTTTTGTTTGTCTGGCGTTGATGCCGGCGGCTTACGGATTCCGAAGCCTGGTTCAGAACGGCAGCTTCGAGCAGACTTACGACGTGGACGATGAACTTCCAACTTATTGGTGCGACATGAATACGCTCGGCGACAACTTCGAAATTGAGATACGTGACGATTGGTTCACTCACTATGTGAGCTTGCCCGGTCACTCGCTGACGTTCCGCACGGGTTTCGCAGCCTCTTTTCAAGCCGGGGATACGGCATCAGTTTCGCAGCAGGTCTTTTTCGAGGACGATAGCACAGGAATCTCATTCGACCTTGACATCGGCACGGCGGGCACCTCCTGGAACACGGATGAGGTGACTGTCCTTGTGATGGTTGACGGTGAGGAAATCTGGGACTCGAACGGCCTGCCTCTCGAGGGCGGCGAATTTACAGACACGATAGATTTGGATATCAATGATATTGCCCAGTACTTAGGCGGTGACATGAACAACGTAAACCAGTTCTTCGATAATAACTGGCATACTTTTTCACTGGCGATGCGCTCGAACGTAGAGAAGAGCTATAACTTTGCCGAATACACGGCCCGCTGGGACTTCGTTAAGTTTAACAATTATTGCGGAGGGCTTGGATACCTCGATAGTGATTTGAACCAGGACTGTTTCGTCGGCCTGGCCGATTTAGCTGTTCTGGGCCTGTCATGGATGTCTGAGCCGGCAAGTCCCAGGGACGATTTGTATGAAGACGGGATTGTGGACTACTGGGATTTGGGGCTGTTCGCCGAGGACTGGCTTTATAATACCGATTGGAAAAAGTGGGGGCAGGATGGAACCTTCGAGATGGAACGGCTGGAAAATGATTTCGACCTTTCGGGCCAAATCGATTTGGGGGACGTGATGGTGCTCAGTGAAAACTGGCTGAGTGACGGTATCTGCGGCGGGCTGGAGCTGAGCGGTGACGACATTATAAATTTCGAGGATTTTGCTGTTCTGGTCAACCAGTGGGGCCAGCGCGACTGGTTTTATTATATCGGCGACTGAGCTCGGAAGGACAAAAAGGTGATAGCAGTGGAAACGCGAAAAAGAGGCTTTACGATAGTCGAAATTCTGACGGTAGTAACCATAATCGCTATCCTGGTAGGGATTATGCTGCCGGCGATAACGATGGTCAAAAAAACGGTCAAGGAGACCAGGCAAAAAGCTCAGCTTACTACTATGGAGCTGGCGCTTACGGCGTTTAAGAATGACTACGGCGATTACCCGCCTTCATATTTTATGACATACAGTTTCAACAACTTTGATTATACCGGCGCCCAGATGCTTACAGAGGCGCTGGTCGGCTGGGACCTGATGGGGTTCCATCCCGATTCCGACTGGGAATCCGACGGCGATAAAACTTCGGGCCAGCCGCTCTATACATTAGCGGTTACCGGCACACTGCAGCAGCAGGAAGATAACCTCAAGCAGCGCGTGGGTCCTTATCTTGAACAGGGCTCGTACGAGGCATACAGGCTCGAAGACATTCTGAAAGACCAGAGCGGCAACCTCAATAACACTTTTAACCTCAATATCAAGAACTTTGTTCTTTGCGATGTTTTTGGCAGGAGGACTATTGCGCTGAATAACGGGCAAAGGGCCAGACCCGGCAACCCGATTCTGTACTACAAGGCCCGACGAAACAGCAAGAGAATAGACCGCAATTATCAAGATGAAAGTATATATGACTGGAGAGATAACGCGACCTTGGTCAAGGCCATCGAAGAAAGGGATAACAAGCAATTTGACCTGGATGACGACCTGTTCTTTTATAAAGAATATATTCGTGACCCGAGAATCGAGGATAGAGACTGGCCTTATCGGCCGGATTCTTATCTTTTGATATCAGCCGGAGCCGACGGCGAATACGGTACAATCGATGATATCACAAATTTCAAATAGCAACATCTATCCGCGGCGGTTTGCGCAACAACAAAATGAAGACCCACAGGTTACAGAACGGTTTGACACTGGTTGAAATACTGGTGGCGGTGGCGATTGTCGCAGTGCTGGCGAGCATAGTGCTGACGACCCTGACCCGAATCGGCAGCAAGAGTAAAGAGCAGCTCTGCGAAG
>CAZFHM010000186.1:0-4485 GCA_964518825.1 uncultured Pirellulales bacterium | reverse complement strand
GCAATGAAACGGGCTGAATCAAAGATGGAACCGGTGCTCAGCGCATTTCGTGACCAGGTGCTTTACTTAAAACACCACCTCAATGCCAGGGCCGTCGCTTCACTTCAGGACGAGCTTGTAACTATCGAGGCGGATGTAGCGTCGCTGGTTGCTGAAATGGAGGCTTCCATAGCAGAGGCGGATGCTTTCATCAGTGATATGACCGAATGAAAGACGGTCGAGACTGAAGTGACATTTTTCGAACCGGAGGAACGTTAAGTCCGAGAAAAGCCGGCCGGCATAAACGTTGCAGTCGGAGTTGGTAGAAAAAGACAAACACATAAAACTGATACACCCTTGTTTATAGGGCCGCATTTAAGCGGCCTTTTTTTATGACCCTGTTTTTAAAGAACTTACGTCTTAATGCCGAATCCCAGAGCGGAGTCGGGCCCCTGCCGTTACTTTGGAGAAGGGTTTAATGAAGGACTCAAAACGCAACAGTAGAATACGACTGCTCGTCAGGCATCTGAACCGCCAGCGTAAAAAACAGGCCGCCCAGATTGACCTGCTGTGCAATGACATAATCGCCTCTCATAATGACTTTCTCGATACAGTAAGAACGCTGACCTTTGCAGGCAAGTTTTACGAGTCATTGATAGACGTCCACGACCTGGATAGCCTGTTTTGCACCTGTGCCTCTGTGATAAAAAAGCAAATCCCGGATGTGAACCTCACTTTTTTCCTCAGTCAGCAGGCCAACTTCCAACTATACGCATTCGACTGCAATACAAACGGCACTGACGAGGCGCGCCGATTAGAGCAATACTTTACGAGCGAACTGGTCGAGTCCATCATCAAGGTCAACCGCCCCTGTAATCTGGATGGGTTGCTTCAGATGGGGCTACAAGTCAGTCCGGCGGTGCTTAAAGATAGTTCGGTAATAACCGTACCAATCGCAGCTAATGAACTAGTTGCCGGGTTCATACTGCTCTACAAACTTTCCGGCCAAAGCTTTGACCAGCGTCAAATCAAGTTGATATGCGCTGTCAGGCGGGGCTTGTCACGGGCCATCAGAACCTGCGTCATCACTCAACAAGCCGCGGGTTAATCATACCAAGACCTTTACTTGTTACGCACAGAAGCTTTTTCTACGGGAATCATTATCTCGGACTTCATCTGCGTATAATCGCCGGCCTGCGCATTAGAAAGTATAAGCTCCGAGGGGAACTCTACTTGCGTGTATCCCTGCTGTATCAGCCATCTATGAAGTTCTTCATAAACCTCTGTCGGCTCCGACATGCCCTCCGGTTTGACGGCCACGGCATAAGCCATCGCGGGAATCTCTTTGACATCTATCATCTCTCCCAAGGTTCCAGCCAGTTTAAGCGCGTCACTTGCGACGGGGATACGGATTTCTGTCAGCCAATGCTCGCTCGAAACAAATTCGGGATTGTTCAAGTAGGTGAACCGGTCGGCTGAATAGCTTTCTTACCCGCCAGCGCAAACAGCTCGCCTACCGCCTGGCCGGTTTTTTGATAGTGACCTCGTACTATTGTGTAAAGTACGGTCTGCGCCGGCAGCGCGAGGATGGTAAGTTCGGCCCGTACCGAATTGGGCTCAGTGGCCGCTTTTTCAGATACTGCGAACGCTATGGTCAGCATCGTCAATACACTTAGTGTCATAATCATCATTTTTTTCATATTTCATATCCTTACTTTGGACCATAAAAAACCGTCGTTTATATTCTATAGGCTATTACTTATAAGATGCGCCGTCGGAACTAAACTTACAAACAAAAATAGACGCATTGAATGGACTCATAGCCCGGCTCAAATTCAGTACGCTAACAGTCCTAATCGCCAATCAGTCCAGTTGATAAGTTCGAAAGATATTGGCTTGCAATGATTTCTGTTTTTGATATATTGATGGTTTTGCCGGGTATGGGTAGGTAGCTCAGTTGGTAGAGCAACGGACTGAAAATCCGTGTGTCGGCGGTTCAAATCCGCCCCTGCCCAATCTTGCCTAAGGCCTGCACGCCGTTGGTCAGGCTGCACACGTGTACAGAAAATTTTTCGGCGTATTCAGGATATCTGCGAGGATATTCTTGTCCAACTGCTTCTATCAATGCCTCTATGCCGTCAGTTTTTACCAGCGCTCCCGCGGCGCCCTTATCTCCACCGCCGAGCATTCTCGCTCCCAATACGCCCGGCACCTGCCGTGCAATATCACACATTGCTTCGAGCTGCGGTCCCGAAATCTTGTACTGGTCTCTAAGTCCAATACTATCTTCATTGAACAATCGCCCCACTGTCCGAATATCACCCTTTTTCCACGCATCAAGCATTTCGTAAAACCTTTGTTGTGCATGATAAATATATCTCAGACGTTCGCACAATTCAGGATATTCTCCCGCAAACCGGCTCATTATTTTATCATAGAGCTCATGGCTTTTTACATCAGCCAGGGTATCTATTTCGAAGCCGGCCTTGCATACAAGGCCGACCAATTTTTCGCATTCAGCCCGGCGCTTTCTATAGGTTGATTTCTCTAGGCCCAGGCGAACCGTTCCTGTGTCAAGTATTACTATACGAAAATCATCACCGCCAACACGGAAGGGAATATAGTCAACCGACCTGGTCTTAGGCTTATAATGAACACCGGCGTCTTGTCGCGCGAACAAAATCATAATCTGGTCGAGCTCGCCGCACGGAGAACCTATATACTCATTTTCGACAGCCTGGACCATGCCGACTATATCGAAGTGGTCATCAACTTTGATTGTGTTGGCATCTAAAATTGAAAGTATCAGATTTAGCGTCAAAGAAGCGCTTCGCGACATTCCACCTCCGGGGATATTTCCATAAACAATCCCATTGATACCGGTTTTCAGCTTATAACCGCGCTTATTAAGTATGTAATCTACGCCGTAGGGAAATCTCGCCCACGTATCAGCGACCTGAGCTGAGACCGGTACAGGGATATTGCCGAGTTTGTATTCAATCATACCATCCTGTGGAAAATTTGCGCTGTAAAGCCTCATGTGATTGCTTGAATTCGGCTTATAGGCGAACCAGATAAACCTGTCGGTGCCCACACCGAACAACTCGGTCCCGTTATAGTCACCATGCTCTACACCGAGACAAACGCGAGATGAAGTCCGCCGAACCTTTGCTCCCGAGAGATTTATATTAACTTCAGAGGACTTCCGAATGATATTATCTATTGCTTCTCTATCTTGTTCAGTAAAATTCATGACTTTTTAATTTACTCATCTATCGTGTAAGCCAGCCGCCGTCGACAGGTATTATAGCACCTTGCAGATACGATACGGCCTCGGATGCCAAAAATACAACAGCCCCTTTAAGGTCTTCAGGTTCACCCCACCGCCCTGCCGGAATTCTGTCAAGTATGGCCTTGCTTCGTACGGGGTCGTTCCTCAGTAGTGCTGTGTTATCGGTGGCCATATAGCCGGGTGCTATGGCGTTTACGTTAATGTTTTCCTTTGACAATTCATTAGCCATCAACCTGGTAAGACCTGCCACTGCACTTTTCGAGGCGGTATATGAAGGAACAAATATGCCGCCCTGAAAGCTGAGCATTGAGGCTGTATTTATGATTTTCCCCCCGCGTCCCTGTTTGATAAACACCTTTGCAACTTCCTGGCTCAAAAAGAAAAGGGTTCGAACATTTACATTCATCACATCGTCCCAGTCTTTTTCACTGAACTCGACAAGTGGCGCTCGTCGAATTATGCCCGCGTTGTTAACCAGGATATTAATGCCGCCGAGGCTCTTTTCTGTGGTATCGACGATTTCTTCAACGCAGTCTTTTGAGCTCAGGTCAGCTTTTATCGCAATACATTGTCGACCGAGCTTTTCAATGTGCTTTTGAGTCTGGCTCATATCAAGTATATCAACCAGGGCAATATCAGCCCCGGCCTCCGCTAGGCCCACAGCCATGGCCTGTCCCAATCCTCTCGCTGAGCCGGTAACAATTGCGACCTTGCCGTCGAGTTTGAATTTATCCAGAATCATTTTTCTTTTCCTGTCATACTTTTTGAGGTTAGGTTTATCTTAACTGTTCCAGTGAAAAGGCCTGCATGTCGGCGAACGCCTGATTTTCACCGCCCATAGACCAGACAAAGCTGTATTTTTTCAGGCCGGCACCGCCGTGAATAGACCAGCTCGGCGAAAGGACGGCCTGCTGGTTTCTGACAATGATGTGCCTTGTCTGGTCGGGTTTGCCTATGAAATGCGCCACGACGGAATCAGAATCCACTCCGAAGTACATGTAGATTTCCGTTCTTCTTGCGTGCGTATGGCCGGGCATAGTATTCCAGACGTTACCTGAAGCAAGGTCTGTACATCCCATTACAAGCTGACAGCTCTTTATACCGTCCGGATGAATATACTTGTATATGGTTCTTTTATTGGAGCACTCGTCACTGCCGAGTTGGAGCGGTTCAGCTTCGGATTGCTTTGCCTGCATCGTGGGATACTCTGCATG
>CAZFHM010000185.1:0-4514 GCA_964518825.1 uncultured Pirellulales bacterium | reverse complement strand
GTCCGATACCAAGCTGAAGTAGGGTTGATTGTAAAACCGCCGAGAACATCATAAAAGTGTCGATTGCTCACGATTTCCACGATTAGGCACATTAAGACAACTACCACCAGTGCCTCCTTTGAGTATTTGCGGTAAGGATAAAAAGTGATGAAAGTAATCGCTACCAAAGCAGCCAGCCAAGGGCCGCTGGACATGGAGGAGAATGCTCCGATGCCCATCAGGATGACTCCAGCACAGATTAGCATCTTTTTTACTGTGGGTTGTCCCAACAGACCTGCGCATGGGGGACCGAGCATAGCGAAAAAGAGTCCGAACATAATCGACATAGGAAACGTCACGTCTGCTCGGAAAAAGCCAAGCCTCGACAACACAGCGTATGACTTTGGCCCCAATGCGTGATACTGTTTAAGGAAACCCACTGGATTGTCACCCGTCCAACATTGGTAAAAACCCACTATCGCCAAAGGTGCCGCTACGATTAAGATTCCTTTAAGCAAGGCTAAATATTGCTCCTTATTTCGGATTATCATCCGGACCGCAAAGTAAGGTAACAGCAGATCAAGGACTGCTCCAGCACGGTTTTCAACAAGCCTCCCAATCGGAGAATTTGTCGCTCCAGCCGCCAATTGGCAAAGAAAATAGATGATAAGCAATTTGTCGAGCCATATAAGTTTGAATTGCGTGACCAAATCTGTGCGCAGGAAAAGGTTCAGATATATTGCCAAGATAACGATCCTGCAGACGGTAAAATCGACAGTACCTACTTTAACCGAGATGTAGGTCGGATAGAATACCATGGCACCAATGTAAATAGCTAACCAGTGCTTCGGGCGTGTGAAGAATACAGCTATACTTACAGCAACAGCGATTAGTAACGTTATGCCATGCAAGTTATCCTTCCTTTCTTGAGCGATAGCACTCAATCAGCCTCAGCGGCATGAGAAAGTAAGCCAATGGCTTATAATAGTATGCGTCACAGGGATGCAATCGCAAGCAGGCCAGAGCGGTTGACAAAGCCTGCCGATTCCTGCGGGCGCGACGCAAATCGAGCACGCTTTCCATAAAATGCGTTACGATGCCGGTTTCCCGTGTTTTGCGTAGGGATTCTGCTCCTGGTTGTGAGTCAGAAGGCAGGTGTTCGGTTAGGTCGAGGCCGCGTCGTTCACATGCACGTTTCAAGACTTTTCGAATCATTTCTTCTCTTTTGACGGCATTCTGCCTTGTAGCTGAGCGCGGGTGAACGCGATAGGAATACAAACATTCGCCCAGTACAATCATAGGATGCAGTTCTGCCACTCGCAATATGTAGTCCAGACCGGCTCCAATCTTCAAGGTAACTTCATACCGTATGTCTTGTACCATCGACACTCTAAACATTCCTGTTGGATCATGGGCTGGCATACGCAGTCGTTTGTTGTCCAAGTGGCATTTTTCAACATCTTTAGCAGCGAACCGAGGGGCCATACGATACCCACCAAGTATGATGTCATGGCCCGTGAATACTGCGGCCACATCAGGATTTCTGAGCATGCTATGGACTTGACGCTCAATCCTTTGGGGGTAACTGGTGTCGTCGGCGTCTTGAGTAGCATAGAATGTTCCGGTCATTTCCGACAAGCCACGGTTCAAAGCCACAGCTCTGCCAGCATTTGTTTGAGTTATAATCCGTATTCGTGAATCCTCTATATCAGAGATAGAATCCATACAATTGTCGCTGGAGCCATCATCGATGATAAATATCTCGAGGTTGGAGTAAGTCTGGAACAATATGCTTTCTACAGAGGAACGAAGATAATCGTCGCCATTATAGACAGGTATCAAAACAGAAACTAACGGTTTGGTCATGCTAACGCTTGCTATGCCTATAGGCAAGAAAACTTTTTGATAATTTGCTTAAGCGGCTTTTTGCGGATCGCCACTTTCTACGCCAACCAAAGTAGTGATAAGGTTCGTAAGGGTCATCGAGAAGGTTTCTGAGAATTTCCTGACGCCACCGAAGCCGACCTTCGACATCTTTGTATCGTCCGGCTTTCAGACTCACCGTTAGCTTCTCTTGTTTTCGAAAGCTCTCTTTATCTTTGATCATACAATAAGAGCTTTTTGGATCATCCATATGTTCCTGATAGATCAATGGAAAGTAGAATCCGTTTATGTAGCCTGCTGCCGCCATTTTCAGCCAGTACTGAGTAGTGGCCCTGTTCTGTATGGGGCCAAACTTTTCAAATGTTTCTCGCTTAATCAACAGACCGGTTCCGCACGTCCAGGGATGTCTAAAAATCTGATGCTTACCAAATTGCTGTATCTTGTGTTTGGCGCGTTCATAGTCGAAATCATCCTCGAAATAGTGCCAACACGCAACAACTCCAAGTTTTTCAATATCTTCATGAGCTTTCGCCAATATCCTTATCCAACCAGGCGCCACCAAGCAGTCGTTATCCAGCTTACCTAAAAGGTCAGCCTTGGACCGGCTCCATATCTCATTGACCGCCGCCGTCTGCCCGACATTCTCTTTACTCAGTATTATGTCCTGAATCCTGGGGTCACTTATCTCATTCTTTAGATACTCCTGCGTGCCGTCCTCAGAAGCATTGTCCCATATCGTCAATGAGAATTCTTCTGTTGGGTTGGCCAAGATAGACGCTAGTGCGAGTTTTGTATAGTCCAAACGGTTATATGTAATAAATACCAAATCTATGTTCATCTTTTCCCATCACTGTCGTTCAGAAATGAAAAACAATATGGCTCATCTCTTGCAACTCGGTACCCGAGCAAATCACGGCCATATCTAAAAAATGTGAAGAGTTAGACGCGAATAGGCTTGAAAACTAACTGTCCGCTTGTTTTTATATCGTGCAGGACAGCCCGGCCTCCGGGCAGGACAAAATATGCGGCAGGATAGATCAATCCCCCGGCAAAGAAGCAAATCAAAAGAGCCGACCAATTTGGAATTCCTGCACAGAAGTAAAATACAACCCTGCTCGCCAAAACCATTGCCAAAGCCGCTGCGCACGGCAGGATGATCGAAGCGAAGAAATCCTTTACACGAACAGGTGTTCCCCTGAATGCATACGCTAATGATGGTATTAAAAGCAGATAATTGGCAATTGTGTAACCCAAAGCCACACCCTTTGGTCCCCCCGGCAGCCCTGCCACAAAGGAAATGACATACGCAATTGAAGTGAAAACCCCTAACCTGAAGTACCTGTCAGCACGGCCGGCGGAAATCATAATCATGCCGGTTGTACTTGCTGCCGGTTGTATCACAGCAGCCAAGGCGAGTATGCTGAAGATGGGAGCCGCCTGCCCCCACTGGGGACCAAGAACAAGCATTATTACCTGATGTGAATATGCGCCAAGGAACATAGCCATCGGAACGGTTACAAATGCAAGCAGTTGCAGCATCTTAAGATAGTAGTTCTTATAACGTTTGGCTTCGCCCTGAAGTCGGCTAAGCCCAGGTAAGCCTACGCTCACCAGTGGGCTGCGAATCTGCCGTATCGGCATCATTAAGAGTCCATACGCCTTACTGTAAAAACCAAGGGCGGCAGAACCTACGAACTTTCCAATAAGAATATTGTCGGCATTGCGGGAAAAATAGTTAACTATATTAAAGCCGGTGATATTGCCACCGAAGCCGAGCATTTCTCTCACACCTGACCTCCTCCTCGGCCTGCCCGGCAGCCATGGCAAAGCGGTCCACATGCCAACGGCCGCTGTCGCAGCCATCGCCACATACATAATAACCAGCGACCAGTACCCCGCACCTAATACGCCGCTTATAATAGCAGCAGCTACACCCACCACCATCGAAACAACCTCCACAACACCTATGGCGAAAAACCGCATGTGCCGCTGCAGCAATGCCTGATGCTGGACAGTAAGCCCGCCGAAAATAAATGTGGTCCCCAAAGCCATTGTGACAGGTATCAAACGCTGGTCGTGATAAAACCAGGCGACGGCCGGGGCCAAAGCAATAACAGTAGAAGCCACCAAGACACATAGCCCCACATTAATCCAGAATAGCGTGCTTATCTGGTCGTGGTTAATCTCAGCTTTTTGAATAGTGGCATCGGAAAGCCCCAGGCGGCTGAACATCATCGCAAAGCCCGTGACGGCCGTTACCATCGCTATAAGGCCAAAATCATCCGGAGTCAAAAGCCTCGCCAGCACCACCGTTGAGCCGGTTTGCAGGACAAATTTGCAGCCCTGCGAAAAGACCGTTATCGCCCCGCCTCGAACCGAACGACCCTTCAGATCAGCCGTCAGGTATTCAGTATCGAAGAACGAATTCGCTGCTTGGTCGACAAGCGGTTGTGCTGTTTTTTCTGTGACAATGCCTTCCATAATCTATCGAAAACAAACCTTGCGTTGATGCAGGATTGCCCTTTAGTTGTACTCCGTCCCTGTCGGTTACACTTGAAATCTAATGTAACTTCTTTTAATAGCGCCAGTTACGACGCCCTTTTAAGTATTTAAATCACCAACTGGATTTCAACTTATCTCAAAAATCCATA
>CAZFHM010000184.1:0-4610 GCA_964518825.1 uncultured Pirellulales bacterium | reverse complement strand
CCGGGCTGTGAGCATATGCTTTATAAAAGCTCGGTCGAGAAGAATATGAACGTCTGCCCGCAATGCAATCACCATTTTCGCATCGGGGCCGATGTGCGAATCGAATATCTTGTCGATGAAGGGACGTTCGAAGAGGAGCTTGCGGACCTGAGGAGCAGTGACCCGCTGGATTTCAAGTTCAGGGAGACGACGTATAAAGAACGGCTGGAGGGTGAAGAACGAAAAAGCGGTTCGAAAGAGGCGATACGGATAGGCAAAGCGTTTATAAAGGGGCGTGGTGTTATGCTGGCGGTGATGGACCCGAATTTTCTGATGGGTTCGATGGGGGCGGTGGTCGGCGAGAAATTCTGCGTTGCGGCTGAGAGGGCGGCCGAGGAAAAACTGCCTATGGTCGCAGTGATATGCTCGGGCGGGGCGAGGATGCACGAATCTGTAATCGCCGTTCAACAGATGGCCAAGACAAGCGCAGCGCTGGCGAAACTCGATGAGGCGGGGGGGCTTTACATCGCGGTGCTGACCGACCCTACTACCGGCGGCGTCACGGCGAGCTTCGCAATGCTGGGGGATGTCACCATAGCAGAGCCTGGCGCGCTCATCGGCTTTACCGGCAGAAGGGTGATAGCCGAAACGATTAAGGTCGAATTGCCGGAGGGGTTCCAGACGGCTGAGTTCATGATGGAGCACGGTTTTGTCGACATGATTATCGAACGTAAAGACCTGCGAAGCGAAATAGCACGGCTGATTGACTACACAAATAAGTGATTGGTTAACTGGTTAATTAGTTAATTGGTTTCGCCTTTGCTGTCCTTCTTGGCTAAAGCTATGAAGGATGAAAAGCTACGGCGGATAAAAATTGGTTAATTGGAGGGGGTTAGCGGAGAGATACATTTCTTTCGATTTATTCGAGCAGTTGAAAGATGGTCTTTGCGATATCTGTGTTGTCGATATACGGGCCTCTGACGGAGTCGGAGTTGATAGCAGCGTCTTTGAAGAGATTAGAGCCTCGGCCTTTGGCGTAGAATGGGACGAGTGAATTGGTGTGGCCGCCGCTGTGCCATTCCATACCCGGCAGTTTGTCTTTACCGTTGTTTGTAAGGTCGTTCCATACGGGTCCCGTTGCTTTATTGCCGGAATCCGGGCCGGTAAGGTAGCCGCACTCGTGGTCTGCGGTGACAATAAGAATTGACTCGTCCCAGTTACTGTTTTTACCGACCCATTCCATAACGGCATTGACGGCCTTGTCGAAGTCGATTTGCTCTTCGAGCATTCGGCCTGACTGATTGCCGTGGCTTGCCCAGTCAACTGCTCCGCCTTCAATCATTATAAAGAAGCCGTCGGGGTCATCATCGAGGACATTAACAGCGGCTTTGGTCATTTCTTCGAGTGTTGGGACGGTTTTAGTCAGGGGGACTACATAAGGGTCGGCTTTAGCGTCGCCTGAGCGTGCCTGTTGTAGAGTTTTGTGGACTTGCGGAATGCCGCAGAGTCGTTTCGGGGTATTGCCGTCGGCAATCGCCTGAAACTCGGCGCGGGTTTGTATGACTGTCCAGGAGTCGTTGACTCCGTCGGCATCGGCATCGGCGCCGGCGGTACCTACGACAAGAGAATCCCACGTCGATTTACCGCCAACATACTTGAAGGAATTAGGTTTTTGTTCGAGCTTTCCATCATCGTCGTAGAACGGATGGCCGCAGCCCATTATGCAATCGACGGCGCTTTCGAGCAGCATTTCACGGGCGATTTGCTCGTAGTTGTCGCGGTCTGGATTGTGTGCGACGAAGCCGGCGGGTGTTGAGTGGCTGAACTGGACGGTGGTGATTACTCCTGTGGCCTTGCCGAGCTGCTCACAGCGTTCAATAATGTGTGTCAGGGGCTTTTTATCAAGGTCAACGCCGATGGCGCCGTTATATGTTTTGATTCCGGTGCTCATTGCAGTTGCAGCGGCGGCGGAGTCGGTATAGCCGTGCTTAACGTAACTGAAGTCGGCCCAGGCCAGATTCGGGTCGTACGAGCCGCCGGCTGGAAAAGTCGCCATACCACAACCCAAGGAGAATTGGGCGTATAACGGGCTTTGCGCATTGCCGTATTGATAGATAGCGGCGGCGGTGATGTGATTGTATCCGCAGCCGTCGCTAATCATAATGATAATGTTTTTTGGAGCGTTGCCGGCGCAGGCTGATACGGCAGTCAGGATGAAAATGAGAAGAACAGTAATCCGAATCATGGGTTTTTTCATAATTATCGACCTGCTCGATATTATACAGTTTTACGAGTGATTTGACAGGAAGTTTTGAGTTCTTGTTGTCTGATTATCATTTCTTTGCGTTTTGTGCGGATTTTCGTATAATTCCGAGCGGCAGGTTTTTGTGGGTTTTGCGATGGGATACTTTCGTGACAATATCGAGCGTGCGGCTGGTTATGTGCCGGGCTTTCAGCCCGGGCGGTCGGACGTGGTGAAGCTCAATACGAACGAAAATCCGTATCCGCCCAGTCCGCAGGTAATCGAAGCGATAAAGGCAATCGAACCGGAGCGGCTGAGGCGGTATCCTGACCCGCTTGGCAGGGCGTTTCGCGAGGCGGCTGCGGCGGTTAACGGTGTCGGGCCTGATAATATTATCTGCTGCAACGGCGGTGACGAGCTGCTCAGGATGGCGTTTACGGCGTTTTGCGATTCGGGCAGGGCGGCGGCATATCCTGTTCCTACTTATACATTATACCCGGTATTAGCAAATATTGTCGGCTGTGAGGCGATAGAAGTCCCGTTCCCCTTAGGGGCCCAAAAGGCGGGCGAAGGCGAATTCAACCTGCCGGCGAAACTGGCTTCGACGGGAGCGGCTCTTACTATAGTGTGTAATCCGAATGCTCCGACGGGCAGCTTCGTAAAGGTCGAAGAGATTGCGTTGCTGGCTGATGAAGTTAACGGTGTTGTATTGGTTGACGAGGCGTATGTAGATTTTGCGGAAGAAACCGGCGTCCGGCTGATTAGCAGTTTCGATAATATAATTATTCTTCGGTCGATGAGTAAGGGCTATTCGCTGGCGGGGATGCGGTTCGGATATGGGCTCGCTAACAAGACTCTGATACAAGGACTGCGAAAGGTCCAGGATTCTTACCCGGTCGATGCGGCGGCTCTTGTGGCGGCGACGGCGGCGATAGAAGACCAGGAATACTTCAGGGCAAACGTCGAGAAGGTAAAGACTGAACGGGCGAGACTGACAGAGGCCCTGCGGCAGTTGGGATTTAATGTCGCCGAAAGCAGCAGCAATTTCGTTCTCGCACAATGCAAACATTCTAAAGCGAATGAAGTTTACGAAAAACTCGTCGAACGGGATGTATATGTACGATATTTCAATATGCAGGGACTGGAAGATAAACTTCGGATTACGGTCGGCTTGGCCCAGCAGAATGATAGATTATTAGAGGCAATTAGAGAAATCTTGCCACAGAGTAAATGAATTATATAGCCACAGCCCCCTAAGGGGTCCCTAAGGGGAGGCCACAGAGAAGAAAGAATTGAAGTAGACTCCTGCTTTCGCAGGAGTGACAGCGGAAGGATGAAAATATGGCGGACAGGATTGCGAAGGTCGAGAGAAAGACAAAAGAGACGCAGGTCACGGTCGAGATGAATCTTGACGGCGTCGGTAAATATGAAATCGACACCGGCATCGGATTTTTCGACCATATGCTGACGCACCTTAGTAAACACAGCAAAGTTGATTTGACAGTGCTGGCCAAGGGTGATTTGCACGTCGATGCGCATCATACGGTCGAAGACGTCGCTATTTGTCTTGGGCAGGGGCTTGACAAAGCACTTGGCGACAAAAAAGGTATTACCCGCTACGGCAATACTTCGGTGCCGATGGAAGAGGCCCTTGCGAATGTCAGTATCGATTTATCGGGCAGGGCGAAGTTTGTGTATAACGTGCAGTACGGTACGGAGAAGATAGGCGATTTCGACGTCGAGTGTATCGAGGAGATGTTAGGCAGCTTTGCGAACAACGGGAAATTCAATCTGCATATTACGGTGCCGTACGGTACGAACAGCCACCATATAGCCGAAGCGATTTTCAAAGCACTGGGCCAGGCGATTGGCGCGGCGGTGCGGATTAGCGGGCAGGATATTCCGAGTACGAAAGGGATATTGTGATTGAAAGGCCCAAGCCGGAATACCGCAGCGGAATCGGTACAGACATTCACGAGCTGGTGCCTGGCAGGAAGCTTATGCTCGGCGGCGTTCATGTTCCGTATGAGAAAGGACTGCTGGGGCACAGTGACGGTGACGTGGCGCTGCATGCCGTGATTGATGCCCTGCTCGGAGCGGCGGGGATGGGAGACATCGGGACGCTGTTTCCTGATACGGACCCGCAGTATAAAGATGCAGACAGCAAGGGGCTGCTGTTTGTTGTCAAAGAGAAGCTCGAAGAGAAAGACTGGGAGATTGCAAACGTCGATTTGATAATACATGCCCAGGAGCCGAACCTGTCCGCCGTCAAGGGACAGATAAAAAGATGTATAGCGAGTCTGCTGGGCATAGATTTTACTACAGTGAACGTCAAGGCAAAGACTAATGAGGGATTCGGCGAAGTCGGTGCGGGCGAAGCAATAGCGGC
>CAZFHM010000183.1:610-4613 GCA_964518825.1 uncultured Pirellulales bacterium | reverse complement strand
CGTCCCGAAAAAAACTAAAAAAACCCTTGAATTCAAACACAGCCGCTCCGCGGTGAAAAAACTTTACACTTCACGGACTAAAATTTTATTAGCCATTCCTCTGCCCAGCGCCACTTTAGAATCCTTCAGGTCAATTACAAAAGGCCCCGGATGATGATTGTTAACTACTTTTATCTGCACTCTCGGCAGCAGCCCCATCGCCGCTAATCTGTTATTCAGCCCGTATCCTGCATCTATTCGAACCAGCACGACCGTTCGGCCTTCCCGAACCTGCGACAGTGGCTTCAACGTCGTCTCTTCCATAATTTTTATACCTTCGAGCTTTTTTCTATCTGGTTGCAGAATTTTCGGAATCGCCGTATAAGTCCATTCCCGTTTTTGCTCCGCTGTCCGACAAAATCACTGAAACTTAATAATTTTGAAATCACCTCAGGCCCAAGCGCATGTTCCGCCTTGCACGCCGCCTGCTGGGCGACTTCACCGTCAACTCCGAGCACATCCACAAAGAAGGATTTAATAATTTCATGCTTGCGAGCAACCTTTTTAGCCGCCGCCTTGCCTGCCTTTGTAAGCGTCACGCTACCGTAAGGCTCATAGTTAGCCAGCCCTTTTTTCTTTAGTGTGCGCAGTGCCCCTGTAACCGAAGGCCGCGCCACGTTAAGTTTCTCGGCTATATCCTTACTGTGCGCATGCCCGTCCTGTGCTGAAAGATTCAGTATCACTTCTAAGTAATCTTCCAGCGAAGCGCTCAAACCATTATGCCTCTTTGCCGTCATATAATGATTTTAGTTAGGTTAGCCTAACTTTGCAACAGGTTTATCGCGAGAAATTAAAAAAATCCAGTTTGTGCAGACCCCAGGCCGCCGCCTTGCCTGTAACGGGTAAGGCAGTACGAAAGTATTTGAGTTTTACCGATAGTTATATTAGAATGCCAGCATCTGCGGGGCGTGGCGCAGTTTGGCTAGCGCGCTTGACTGGGGGTCAAGAGGTCGCAGGTTCAAGTCCTGTCGCCCCGATTAGCCGGGTACACTCCGGCTTTTTTATTGCTCTGCCATAATTCTACGGGTTTTGGCCCGTAGTAATTTACTTTGCGCGGGTCGGTCTGGTCGGGCTTAACGGCTTTTCCTTAATTTTCTTGCACGGGCTGGTTGGGGTCTATAAAATGCGGGCTCTGAGTTTGGGTCGGTGCCCGAGCGGCTAAAGGGGACGGGCTGTAAACCCGTTAGCGCAAGCTTGCGATGGTTCGAATCCATCCCGGCCCATTTGTCTTTGGAGGGACTCAGCACCCATATAGCGGTCAATTTGAATTATTTTAATAACAACATCAATAATTCAGCGTCTTATTATGTGGTGACGGCAGTTGATGCCAACGACAGCGAATCTGGTGGATTCGGACTGCGCGGCGAACCAGCCATAGCGAAAAGGGCAATTGTAAAATCCCCCGGTCAAGCCGAAAAACAGCTTGACTGGGCCCGATATATGCTTATAATAGTGGCTGGTTGGGTGATTATCAGCTATGGGCGGCACTACAGTCTGATAGCCGAGATATGGGGATAGGGAAAAATCAGGCAGTGTGACCGGTTCGCAGTGTTCGTGGTAATTGTGCATGGAGGAAGTTATGGCGTTTTTTAAGAGTATCAGTGTGTGCCTGTTTATCGGTGTGGTTCTATTATCATCAGCCTCTTACGGCGATATTAACATATTAACCAATCCCAAAGAAGGATAATTGTGAAGATGAAAAAGTATATCTTTTTTGTGCTGACGGCTGTAGTAACAGCACTTGCAATTGCCTCAGCTTCATACGCTGATACGGCCATTCCGGAAGATTTCGCCTGGCTGCGCGCCGCCTACTCAGATCCGAGATATCCATCGGACTGTTCCGGAAACTATGCAAACGCTTTTCAGTCTGTCGGCTATGAGATTCTTGATGCTGACCAGCTAAAAACATGGATGGACGCTCGCATTATTGACGGCTTGCCAAGCGTAGTCGTGTTCTGCCAAGACATAGCACCGGAGACCGTGGCAGAATCAATGTCATCCTCTTGTACTCTTCGACAATACCTTAATGCAGGTGGAAAGATTGTTTGGTACGTAACCATTCCTATGTACTACCAGGGACACTCAGACGGCAGCCGGACGCCGTGGTACCTGAGTGGATCAATCAACACATTGGGATTTAATGCCGCTGGCGCGTTATGGGACAGTGGCGACGAGGTGACTTTTACAACTGAGGGAGTGAATTGGGGATTGACCGAAACATGGAATTCTACCCGATCAACGTACACTAGTGGCCTTACTGTTTTAGCACAGGATGATTCCGGATATGCCGCAGCTTGGGTGAAGCATTATGTTTCAGGCGACAGTTATCGGGGACTTGTCAGGTTGTATGATCGATTCGGTTCGCCAAATTTTAGTGATGTTCGGAAGGTCGCAGAATATTGCCCCTTCAGAGCAAAAAATCCCAACCCGGCAGATGGCGCTGTAATTGTAACTCTGGACCCTAATATAACCCTTTCCTGGACATCTGGAGAAGATGCTCTATCACACAATGTGTATTTTGGCACTAACTTTAACGATGTCAAAGACGCTAATACTGCCGACACGGATGTTTACATGGGCAATTATCTTGTTAATAGCTACAACCCCTGCACTCTTGAGTTTTACACAAATTATTACTGGCGAATCGATGAGGTCATTGACTCCAATACTACATGGAAGGGTGCCGTCTGGAGTTTTATGATAGCAAGCAGCCCTATCGACTGGAGATACGAAGCCAATGAAAGAATAGAGCTCTACCGCAAAGGCGATATACGAATCACGGCAGTTTCACCATACGGGTCTAATCCGCCGATAGCGGATGTAAATGTTGTAATCAGCCAGGTTGAGCACCACTTCGCCTTCGGCACGGAACTTGCTTACTCACCATTAAGTAGCAACAGCAGCTATAGGGACTTCGTCCTTGACCATTTCGAGTGGGCGGTAATGGGAAATGCGTCAAAGTGGTATACCAATGAGCCGTCACGAGACTACGAAACCTATACGGAGGCGGACTATATCTACAACTGGTGTGCTGCCAACGGAATCATTATGCGGGGCCATTGTGTTTTTTGGACAGCGTATGACTACGTGCAGGATTGGGTAAAGGGACTGGCCTACGCCCCATACCCAACTCCGAGCGACCTGCTGACCGAAGTTGAAGAGCGTATGAATAGCGCAGTAAATCATTTCAAAGATAAATTCGTCCACTGGGACATCAACAACGAAATGTGTAATAATTCATTCTTTGCTGACAGACTTGGCTATGCCATTCGGCCTTGGATGTTCCAGGCCGCCAATGCCATCGACCCGAACTGTATGCTTTTTGTCAACGACTACGGCGTGATTTCCGACGGCGGTTATAATCTATACAATTACATACAACAGATATACGATCTACTCGATGATGGCGCCCCTATTCACGGGATAGGCGTGCAGTGTCATTTTTGGGACAGCTCGATTGACCCATATGCGGTCTACGACCGCTTTGAGAGTCTGGCGGAGGTTGGGCTGCCAATATGGTGTTCAGAGTATGACTTCGCAGCCGCAGACGAGTATGTCCGCGCCGACGGTCTTGAGAAGTTTTATCGTACGGCTTTCAGTCATCCTGCCGTCGAGGGGATTTTGATGTGGGGCTTCTGGGAGGGCTCGCACTGGCGGGACGACTGCCACATCGTAAACACCAACTGGAGCCTCAATGCCGCGGGCGTAAGATACGAAGCCTTGCTGGACGAATGGACAACAAATGATTCATCAATCACTGATAGTAATGGAAACGCAGATTTTAGAGGCTTTTACGGGAAATACAGGGTTACACTTGCCTCTCCGGCGGAAGAGCTTGCTGATATGATTATTGAGGTTGTTCCCGGCGGTCCCAACGAATTCATCATTGAGCTGTCACCTCCGCCGGCGGCGCCGACAAATCTTACGGCGACTGCGGTGAGCGAAAAGGTCCTGCTTGACTGGG
>CAZFHM010000183.1:0-600 GCA_964518825.1 uncultured Pirellulales bacterium | reverse complement strand
CTGCCCTTGAAGGCTACGAGATATATCGTTCAACAATTTCGGGCAGCGGTTACAGCAAGATAAACAGTACGCTTTTGAGTGATTCAAATTATACCGACGACACCGTTATAGCCGATACGAATTACTACTACGTCGTCACAGCGGTGGACACATTCTCAAGAGAGTCCGGATACTCGAACGAAGAGTCCGCCGAGGCTTTCGATATAACTGCTCCGGCGGCTCCGACGGGCCTGGTGTCATCGGACGGGGACGAGATGGTAATTCTCTTTTGGGATGACAACGCCGAAGATGACGTTAACGGCTATAATGTATATCGCTCGACCGTCTCAGGTAGTGGATACACTAAACTTAATGACTCTCTTGTGAGTAACCCGGAGTATACAGACAACAATGTTAATAATGGTACAGTCTATTATTACGTTGTGACGGCGGTCGATACGGCATCGAACGAGTCGGAAGACTCGATCGTGGATGCGGCTATGCCGAGACTGCCTGTTGTTTACAACTTCGCGGGCGTAACCGAACCGAATACGAACTACAATGCTTATGGCTGTGATGTTGACGTCTTTCCGTTTTACGGCATCGAGGGCAACAGAAATT
>CAZFHM010000182.1:0-4622 GCA_964518825.1 uncultured Pirellulales bacterium | reverse complement strand
TTCTGGGCCTGAGGAGAATCAAGGACCGCATCGGCACTGAGGTTACCTGCTACCGCCATTGAGGTAGTGGCCCGGGCGGGCATAGCCACATCGTACGGCACACGAACATCACTATCTCCGACAATCTGGAATCCGTCCGCTTCGCCGGCCGAACCTATTCTCTGAACTCGATAACCGGTAGCAGGGTCCACAAGGTAGGTATCTGCATCAACGCTGAAGGCCCCGGCACGAGTATAAAGGTCCTGCTCACCGTCATTGACAACAAAATAACCCTCTCCCTCTAATGCCAAATCCAGAGGGTTACCGGTATTAACGATGTTGCCCTGAGCCATGTTCGGACTGATACCGGCGATACCCACACCGCTTCCCATCTGTTGAGGGTTCGTACCGCCGACGCTCGTCGTAGGCTGAGAAGCCTTCTTTACCGTCTCAGCCAACAGCTCCGAAAATATTATCCGGCTGGCCTTAAAAGCGGTAGTATTGATATTTGCAAGATTATGCCCGGCAATATCGAGCATCTTTTGATGGGCTTGCAACCCGGTGACCCCAGCGCTTAACGCAAAACTCATTTCTATTTCTCCTTAACAGCCCAAAACCCAATCCGACCCGTTTAATTCTCAACAAGAACAACTGCACCCAAACCTAAAGTATATTCATGAACGGCGCTGCCATCGCCGACCTTAACACCTAACAGCACTTCGCCCGTACTGGAGTCATTGAAGACCGAATCAACTGTTCCTTTCGACTTAACGAGCTGGCCCGTCTGTTCATCTTCAACGAAGAATGTCACCGTCTTTCCTATAAGAGAATTCGCATAGTTGCGGTTAGTCGCTGTGAGTATGCCTTCGAAACTCGAGTTGAGAGCGCTAAGATTTGTATTGGCCTGCTCCATCTGCTGAAGCTGAGAGAACTGCGTAAGCTGAGAAGCCATGTCATTGCTGTCAAGCGGCTCGAGTGGATTCTGATTCTTCAGTTGCTCCACCAGAAGCTTCATATAATCCATCTGAATTTCGCTGGCTGATGTTATTTCCATATCTTAATCCTGCAAACAATTACTGATTCACTAACTCGCACCGACAACCAAGAGCAACCGCCGTGCCAAAGATTATTCCGCCCGCCTCCGTGTCGCCATAACTAACCGAATAAAAAGGACTTAGCGAAAGCAGCCAAATCCTTGAAAACACAACAGCTATATCCCCGACCGTACAAATATTCCGGCCGACCGGAAAGTTCCTCCGCATTTCAATTTTTGATTCCTTAAAAAACACACATTTCGATAATCGAAATCGAACAATGTTACATCTCCAAAACAGCCGGGACAAAACGTCCCATAAAAATCGATACATTTATCTTGCCCCGCCTCTAAGTAAGTAGTCCGATAAGAAACTTCAGAACTATTATTATGAATGTAAACATCACCAAAGATGGTGACATCATCTCGTCCCATAAAAAATTAAAGTTAGCTTTTGCTTGTGTCGATTTATTGGACATCCCTTTAGACGGGTTGCATTCAACATGGAAGGAATTACTGAGACGAGCATGGCATTAAATACCATCCTTGCTGTAAGCAGACAACCCCGGTTACAACAGATAGCAGGCCGACTCGCGAAAAAAGTCTTGGTGGCAGATGACCCGGCCGAGGCATTCGCCCTTGTGGCCGGCTCCGGTTGCGATCTTGCTCTGTTCGACGATGTTTTTACGCCCTCCGACGTAAGTCATTTCATAAATACGACCGATAATCATCACCTTGATGTTCCGGTCATAGTTACAAGTAATAAGGATAAGCAGGCCCATCTACAACAGCAATTCGACCAGGCCGGCGCGATTGGCTATTTTTGTACCAGGACCGAACTGGACCAGTTGGAGAAAATCATCAACGACCGGTTCAATTGCCACGCCAAAGGTCAGCCTCCAAATAAGCAATCGCAGTACTTCGCGGATGAGCTCGCTGCTTCAATGTCCCTGGCCGGAAAAAGTGACGCGATGCAGCACGCTCTGAAGATGACGCGCCTGGTCGGCTCGAGTCAATGTAACCCCATATTGGTTATTGGTGAAACCGGAACAGGCAAGGAGCTTATAGCACAAGCCATACACAGTATCAGACGGCCGGATGAACCTTTTGTCGCCGTCAACTGTGCTGCGCTGACGGCAACCCTGCTCGAAAGCGAGCTGTTCGGTCATGTCAAAGGCTCTTTCACAGGGGCGGATAAAGAAAAGACCGGCTTGCTGGAACTGGCCGGAAAGGGCACGGTCTTCCTGGATGAAATATCGGAAATGCCGCTGGAGCTTCAGGCAAAACTGCTTCGAATCCTGCAGGAAAAAACATTCAGAAAGGTCGGCGGGACAAAGATATTCACTTGTAGCGCCACTATCGTCGCTTCCAGCAACCGCAACCTCCTCAAAGAAGTACAGGAAAAAAAATTCAGGCAGGACCTCTACTATCGCCTTAATATATGTCCGATAAAATTGCCGCCCCTGCGCCACGAACAGCGAAAACAGGACATTAGGCTGCTTGCAGAATATTTTCTCGATAACTCGACGGTCTGGCCTCAAAAGAGCAAAGACATCAAGTCACTGACGCCTCTGGCCCTCGAAGCCCTGGAAAAACACGATTGGCCGGGCAATGCACGCGAGCTGAAAAACGTTATCGACAGGGCGATTCTGCTCGAAAACACTGACAGAATCGGCTTAAGCAGCATAGTCTTAGAACAAATCGAAGACACCGAATCTTCAGGCGAGACAAACCGAAATCAGGTCAATGACTTTTCAATCGCCACGGCCGAACGCGAGCTTATCGCCCGCGCCCTGAGAGAAACAGGATGGCAGAAGACAAAAGCTGCGGCTCTGTTAGGCATTACCAGAGCCACCCTGTATGCCAAAGTAAAACAATACAGCATCCCGGATACGCTGAGCAAACAAGACCACAACGCGAATACGACTATCGAGCCTGAACCGGTTACAGTTCAGTAACCTTTACCACTTCAATCGTCAGAAAATCTGGCAAATCGTATAGATTCCTGACACATTTTTTTGCCCCATCGATGCATGTTGCCGAGCCTTTTTCCCCTTTAAGATACTAAAAACCGCACATGGTGACTCACTTCGTTCCTCTGGCACAGGTGTTGCTATACATTTCTACAGCCGAAAAATGCGCACGCCTTGCCCTCAGGTCAAGGTGCGTTCGGCATATAGATACAAAGGCTCCTTACAATGGCAGATAATAAAAAAGATAGCCATCCCGAAAGCAATTTGCCGACGCCGGGCGAAACCGACGGCAACAGCACCGAAATAAATGCCGGGTCACCCTCCCAGGAAACCCCATCAGAACAACCGCAAAATGGGAACCCTGAAAATGACACTTTCGGCGGCGATAAAGAATTCTTCGAGGTTCTCGAAACCTCGGTACGCAATGCTTCAGACAAAAAAAACAGAACAAGATTGCGAAGGACCGAGTTAATACTTTTAGTCGGTTTAGCCACAATAGCTATAGCTTCTGTTTGTAGTTTCTACAGGTCACGATTCAGCGCTCAAAATCGAAGGCCGCCGGCATCCGTCCAACAGTATCAAGTTAACACTTCACAGGCTCAGCCTCTAAAAACCGATGAAATCGAACCGGCACCCTTGCCGGATGAGAAACCCCTTTCGCTTAAGCTCGCAAATGACTTATTTATGCAGAATGATTACCCGGGTGCTTTCCGGGCTTACGAACGACTCGACCAGGCCCTGCCGCAAGATTCGACGCAGCAATTTATGCACAGCTTTTTGAAACTGCGAATGGCTATATGTCTAAAGCAGATGAACCACGCCGACCAGGCCGAAAAACTTTTGCGAATCGTCGCCGCCGATGACTCCTGCGCCCTGGCGGCAATGGCGGATTACCAGCGGGCCCTGATTGAGTTCGAAAGAAAACAATACCTCCAGGCAAGAACGTGCGCATACCGTGCGATGGCTTTATGTGAGGTCGTCACTGCCGATGCCCCCTGGGCCCTTACACTTAAGAAAGACTGCCACTTCCTGATTGCCCTGTCGCTTACCCGCAGAATTGCAAACCTCTCCGACATCGACAGTGACATACCTGCCAAATTATGGCGAACCAGCCAGCACACAGATTTTGGCTGCGATAAACAAGAGGCAGAGCTTCAGGCATTTCTCAATTCCGGAAACGCAAAGCTTAAACAGGCATTAATGGGCCCAAAGGTCAAAAAGCTAAAAACCGACGACGCGGTTGAGCATTTTGAGGTGATAAGTAATATCGCACCTGCTGAAGAGTTATTTGCAAAGTTTGCCTCAAATACGAATACGCGGTTTGTCTGGAACCTGTCTCAGCAATCAGCCGAACTACGAAGACGGCCGGTAAGTCTGTTCTTGCCGGACGTAACTAATGAAGAATTTTTCTCAATCGCCGCCGGCTGTATCGGCTTGCAGGCAACCATAGATTCGCATACGAAACAGCCGACCCTGACGGTAACAAATCCTGCAGATTACACCGATTTGCCCTGCCATTTGTCTTCAATCGCCGACGAAGCACTGGAACGCTGGCAGGAATTTATAATCAAATATCACGAAGACAAACGGCTTCCTAATGCTCACTTCGCCTCTGGAATTATTTATCAAATTCAGGA
>CAZFHM010000181.1:0-4693 GCA_964518825.1 uncultured Pirellulales bacterium | reverse complement strand
TCACTGCTGGGTAATAAATTAAAACTATTATACGCGGATAAGGTAATTGAAACACAAACCCAAAAAGACAAGACATGTCTTTACAACGAAAAGCTCAAATCTGCTGATGATAATTGAGGGTTTATAAAAAGCTGGGGAACAGGGATTCGAACCCCGACTAACTGATCCAGAGTCAGTCGTGCTACCGTTACACTATTCCCCAGTGTGTTTCCGTGTGAAAAATAGTTTACACGCGCAAAAAGCTTGTTTCAAGAAAAATCATCGCAGCCTGACAACCCAGCCGAATCCGTAATTAGCGTGAATTTTGCCGCTATGAGCTTAAAACCCCTCCGCTCGAATCTGCCGATTATTTCGCCGGCCAAACCTCCCTGCACACCGTCGGGCTTGATAATTATCGGTGTTCTCGTCTTTGCCATCCGCCGCCGATATCGCCGTTAAATATCATCACCAGCGCAGGCCGTTAGCAAAAAACCGCGCACGGCTACATACCCTTGGCTACTATGTATATCTCGACCCTGCGATTTTGAGGGTTGCCTTTTTTGTTCGGCATGTTCGGAACCACAGGACGGTATTCTCCGAAACCGCGCACACTCACTCGCTCAGGCGTGATGTTGTCGCGAATCATTAAGTTCAGTACCGATATCGCCCGGTGCGCCGACAGATGCCAGTTCGTCGGGTGTTTCTGCCGCGTCGCAGGTTTGCCGATGGGAATATCATCCGTATGCCCGGCGATAATAATATCGAACTGTTGAGCCTGCTTGGAATTCAGTATATTGCACAACGCGTTGATTGCCTCAGCCGCCGACGGGGCCACGGTGTCGCTGCCAGGCTCGAACAGCAAATCGCTCTCGAACTTAACTATCCCGCGGCTTGCGTCGTATGTTACCATCTTCTCCTTGGCCGCAAAGTCCTCCAGCATTGTGCTCAGCTCTACCGGAAGCTGCGCGCCGCCGTACAGAAGCTGGTTCTTCATCGAATCGATAAGTGCCTGCTTGTCTTCTATAGCCTTCTCCATCGCCGCAACTTTTTCCCGAAGCGCGTCCGCATCGATACCTTCCATTTCTTTCGCCGCCGCCAGCTGCCGTTCCATTTGGGTCATTTGCAGCTTGGAGCTTTGAACTTCGCTTTCCAGTTGAGCTATCCTTTTACGCTGCGTATTATTCTGAATCCGCAGGTCCTTGCACTCCTCACAACCGGTCACCAGAAAAACACCAGCACAAAAAAGCAACGATAGAAGAATTCTTGAGGCTCGCATCTTTACTCCCTTTCAATCATATAGCGACAGCTAAATTCCGTTTATACCCCGTTTGTTATGTCCCGTTCTCAGCGGTCGGCGGTACATATCCGCTCGATTTTACAAATCAGCGCAAAATAGAACTTATTTGCCCTGTCCAGTCAAGGACAAACTTACGAAATCCAACCCTGTTCATACCAGCCGTTTTTTGGACCCGCCGACGCGCAAAAAAATAGGCCCTTTGACTATCGCAGGGCCTATAATTGCTTATTGATTTGCCTGTGCAGGCTACTTACCTTTCTTCTTTTTTTCCTTTTTGGGCTTTTGGGGTTTTTCTTTCTTTACCTTCGGCGCCTTTTCCTTCTTCGGCTTAGCCTCTTTCGGCTTTGCGGGAGCGCCCTGCATATACCCATAACCCGCAATCGCCAGGCCGACCACGAAAACCGCAGCCAGTATGTATATGATTGTCATACCCTTGGGAACCAGCGAGCTTAATACACCGAATTGCCCGGCCACTGTCACCAGCAGAGTATATAAAACCACAACCAGCGGAATCAGCAGCAGCCCGCCGAAAATATTGCTCGAGGAATCCGGCTCCGGTTCGATATAGCCCTGCATCGCCGCCGCAGAACCTGCCATTACTTCCTGTGCCATTATGCTTTCAGCCTCAGCCGCAACGTCCGCAGCAGTAGCCGCAGCGGGAGGTAATCCTTCGTCACCCGCCGGAGTGTAAATCTCATCCAGTATACCGCCCAGCGAAGTATCATCCGCCTGCAGTGACAAATCCAGCAGACCCGAGCCGCTGCCGAGCGTATCGTCCAGATTTATATCACCTTCGATTTGCTCCAGCGACGACGCCTCCTGCATCGCTCTGGTCTCCGCCGCCGTATCCTCAGCCAGCTTGAACTCACTGTCCGACTCGTCGAGCACGCTTATACCTTCGCGGGTTATCGCTGTATCTGCATCGGTCAGGTTCGAGTCCTCCTGCTCATCCAGAGCAAACGAGACCTCCGTATCTTCTTTTATATCGTCTTTGGCTTCGCCAGGCACTACTTTAGCATGGTCCGTATCCAGCAGTGAAAAGCTGTCGTCAGCCGCCGGTTCCTGCCCGGGCTCATCCGCCTCGCCCAGCATTGCAAGACTGTCGTCGAGCGATAGCTCTTCCATGTTCTCCTCACCGCCCAGTTCACCGCTCGCTTCAGGCTGCAAACTCAGCTCCTCTTCGCCGCTCGCTTCAGGCTGCAAACTCAGCTCCTCTTCGCCGCTCGCTTCGGGCTGCAAACTCAGCTCCTCTTCGACCGTCGCCTCCGGCTCTATCGGTTCTAAGGTTAGTTCCTCTTCCTGCTCTTCAGCGGCCGGGGACTCGGCAGCAACCAGCCCTGTGTCAGCCATAAGGGCTTCGACCTCGGCAACCTTGAACAATACGTTAGTGCCGTCGCGGAATTCACGAAGCTTGCGCTCCTCGACGAGCTTATTGACCTCGTCTTCGCTTATATTCAGCTTTTCCGCCGCTTCCTGTAATGAATAGAACATACCAGCCATAATAATTTGTTCTCCGGCAGGAACATTTCCTGCGTTTTTCATGCTCCCGTTATCTTCTGACGATAACTTGTTCCTATAACAACTATCGGCTAAAACAAACCGCCGGCTTGCTCAAAACCGCACATCCGCCCCAGGCGCCTGACTTATCGGCCTTGAACAGGCCGAATTCACTTGAGAATACAGCAAGATTATAGCGTAATTCCCTTTCTCTTGCAAGCCAAATCTTGCCTATACTACCAGCCGCGGCGACCCCGCCAGACCTCATTTCTTGCCTGCCCGCAAGGTCTTTTTGGGATTGACTATCGAAGGTTGAATACTTAGTATTAGCTGCTTCGTGACCGGATAAATTCCCAGCGAATTATTCAAGGCTGCGACAGCTGTTTTGGTCATTCGGATTTTGAATTTCTGATTTGTTTCGAGTTTCGGATTTTCAACATAGCGTTAGTAGAAACCTTGTTTACGAGGTAGTGTTAAATTATTGACCGGGGTGTAGCTCAGCTTGGATAGAGCGCCTGCTTTGGGAGCAGGAGGCCGCTGGTTCGAATCCAGTCACCCCGATTGCGAACCCAAAAGCCTCGCAATAGAGCAGTAGACAGGAGAAAGTTGATAGGTGAGAAATGTAACTGTTGTCCATAGTTTAATAGTCAGCCGGTTTGCCCCAAAGACCATCTCTGCTGCGGTCTGCTCACTACTTTCTACTTTCAAAGAAAATTATGGCCTTTGCCTTTGAAAAGTTGCTCGTTTACCAAAAAGGAAATCGACTACAGTCAGTTGCTACGTGATAAATGTGCCAAGGTTATGAAGCAAGCCACGAAGAAACCGAATAATACCAAAGGTGCAGGTTAGAATCTGAATAGTTTAGTGTTTATTCGTGTTAATTCGTGGTTAATTTAATTTGTTTTTTATGCAGATTCATCGTTTCTATTGCGATTCAATAAATCAGCCCAGGACCGTTATCACAGGCCACGAAGCACGCCACGCTGCCTCGGTGATGAGACTGACACAGGGACAGATGGTCGAGCTGTTCGACGGCAGAGGGGCGTTGGCTACAGCCAAAATTGAAAACATCAGTTCCAAAGAGCTTCTATGCCGCATAGAACATTTGCAGTCGATAGATAAACCAGCCAGACCCGAAATAATCATCGTCGCAAGCGTCCCTAAAGGCGACCGACTCGACTTCCTTATCGCAAAGTGTACCGAGCTGGGCGTTGACAGAATCACACCCGTTATTTTCGAACGCTCCGTCAAACAGCCGAAAAATCCAAAAGCTGCCGACCGCTGGCGCAATATAACAATTGCTTCTGCCAAACAGTGCAAAAGGCTTTTTCTTCCTGTAATCGATAGACCTGCACCGCTGACAGAGGCAATCCCAAAACTAACCGCCGACCATCCCGGCGCGCATATTCTTTTCGGTTCATTGGAGGAAAGTGCAACGCCGCTGATTGAAATTGAATTCGACTCCGGGAATGTGATAGCCGTAATCGGTCCGGAAGGGGGGCTCACCGAAAATGAAACCAATTTGTTGACAAATGCCGGAGCTCAGCCTGTTCGTATAACTGATACGGTTTTACGCATAGAAACCGCCGCACTCGCCTTTGCTGCAATACTTGCCGCCGCACGTGATAACCTGACGACCGGCTATTGAGCGTTACCGTCCGGCTGCTTTTTAGGACTCCATCTTTTGATTGCTGTCTCGATTTTACTCAGCCCTATCAACACCAGAATTGCAAGGGCGGTAGTTGCCGCTGCCAGCTTGAAAAACCCAGCACCGCAGGCCATCCCGATACTCGCCACCAGCCAGATGGTCGCCGCCGTCGTCAGTCCCAGCACACCCGCCCGGTCACGAATAATCGCACCGGCGCCGAGAAAACCGACACCGGTAACAATCTGCGCCGCTATTCGTGTAATCGACTGACC
>CAZFHM010000180.1:0-4725 GCA_964518825.1 uncultured Pirellulales bacterium | reverse complement strand
TCAACCAATGCCTCAATCTTCTCTTCGCTGAGAAAATTGGTAATAGGCTTGTCGTTTACAGTTGTTAATCTGGGTAAAGGAACCATATCATCGCCGTGACCGCCCATCAACATAGGTTTGACGTTCTGATTGCTGATGCCGAGCTCCATCGCAATAAAACAGGAAAATCGCGCACAATCCAGCTCGCCGGCCATTCCCATAACTTTTCGTTTCTCGAAACCGCTGACCTTTGCCGCGGCATGAACCATCGCGTCGAGCGGATTGCAGACCACTATGATAAAGCTGTCCGGGCAATGTGTGACGATTTTGTCGGTAACGCTTTTCACGATGCCGGTGTTCTTTGCAAGCAGGTCGTCTCTGCTCATGCCGGGTTTTCGAGGCAGGCCGCTGGTGATAATGACTATGTCGCTGTCCTTTGCTTTTGTCCAGTCGGTAGTGCCTGTGATGTTCACGTCGTAGCCGCTTAGCGGCGCAGCCTCTGCCAAATCGAGTGCCTTGCCCCGTGCAAGTCCTTCGACAATGTCTATCAGGACGATATCAGCGAGGTTCTCCATCGCCGCCAGGTGTGCTGTCGTTGCCCCGACGTTACCCGCTCCGACCACGGTAATTTTCCTGCCTGCCACAAGTGCCTCCTGAACTAAAGAACCTTGTCGTTACCTGATTCGACCAATTATACGAACCTCGCTGTTCATTTCTAATGAAAAAACTTTACATTGAAATTTCGCGAAGATATAATAGGTAACGACTACAATGGATGGAGAAAATAACAATCCACAGGATACCGCTGACAGCGAAGCAGTTTATGAAGAGTATCTGCCGCCCGATGCAAAGCCGCTTTGTCCACATTGTTTGCAGCCTTGCGACCCGCTTCAATACTACTGTAACAATTGTGATTCCAACGAAGCAATAAATCCGCTGGCTGCGTATATTCCTTATGTTCGGATTCGGTTCAGTGCCGGAGTTTTTGGGAAATTGTTTCGCCGCGCATGCGACCGTAAAAATCCATTGTTACTTCGAATAGTCTATGGGGCATATGCGTCGGTATGGTGGTTATACCTTCCAAGCTGAGCCGCAAACTTTACCGAGCCTTCCTCATCCGCACAAACCTCCATAAGTATTTATAAATTCACCCGGACCTTAATGAAGTTGGGTCTGGAGAAGTTAGGCAACGCAAGAGGAGTCCTTTTGACAGGTACATGAAAATATATCTTAACTCCCAACTCGTATCTATATCTCCCATCTTAAAAACTTCAAGGTTTTGCAATCTTTATGTGAAGTTCGGATTTCAGCCTTGCCGATTATTATTAACAGCCTGTATCTTTCGTGATTTGAATACGAGTCAATCCCTAAGGGAATGGCTAACAAACCCAATAAAACTTACACGGAGATACGGGCATTTTTATTATCCACTCATATCGTGCTGTAGAGGTTGTACAACGCTCAATTATAGTTCCAATAAAAATATCGCCTTTCGGCCTCTGCCTCCGAGGGGAGTTTCATACTGCAAATCCTCGACTTTACAGTTAACTGCCGCCGACCGAGTGCCGATAAAAAAGACTGCGCCGCCGGACTGTTGCGCGCCTGCCGGTGATATGGTCCTGTTGTGCAGGCCGATATCATCACCGACAGTAGCAGGCAAATACACTAATTGTGGTGCTTGACAATCTTGAAAGTTATGAACATAATAAGCTCGTGAGGAATCTTCTGTAGAGGCGGAGCATTGGCATGCGTCTGGTCGTTAAAAAAGCGGATTCAGTTATCAACGAACTGCAGTTCGGTTCCGGACCGGTGAATATCGGCAGGCACGCCGACAGCCAGGTCTTCCTGCCCGACAAAACCGTCTCACGATATCACGCCGTCCTTTACAGCACACAGGAAGGCGACTGGATGATAGAGGACCTCGATTCGGTAAATAAAACTTTTCTTAACGGTAAACCCGTCCACAAATCGAATATCAAAAGCGGCGACGTTCTTCGTATTGTGGATTTCGTTCTCGAGATTAATCTCGAGGATGACACTATTACGGGCGAACCGATTAATCTTGATGACACCCTCACCACCGCCATCGACGATTCAGGTGACACTCAGCCCAAGGACCCGCTCGAGCCGAAGATAATCGTCCGGCGGACCGATTCCGGCCGTGCACCTGATATCAAATTACCGGTAAGCCGTACCGCTGCTTTCGCGCAGGCTGCCGAAGCTATCTGCAAGGCCAACAGTCTCGAAGGCGTGCTCAAGGTCCTGTTGGCCGTCGCAGCTAAACAGTTTAACGCATCTCATGCCTGGGCGGCGCTGAGAAACAAGCCAAGCGGCCCTATGCATGTACACGCCGGCAAGTCAAGAGATGGAAGAACCGTTAACCTGGAGCAACTAAGGCTCAGCGACAAGATAAATCAGACTATTGATAAGCAGCAGTTTTTGTTAGTGCCGCGAATACCTCCAAAGCGGAATGAAGAACCTATAAACTCTGCATTGATTGCACCTATTGCCGGCCAAGGCGGCTGCTTCGGCGTGCTCTACATTGACAATGATATGGCCCACCAGCGCTACGACATCAGCGACCTCGACTACCTGATGCTCATCGCCATTCACACATCGACGATAGTTGAAAACTTCTGAAAGTCCCTGCCGCAGTTTACTGCCTTTTGTACTTACCCATCAGTTGACCCTGAGCAAGAATGCGGCCTTGCATTTTTTCCAGAAGGGCTTTTTTGTCGAGAACCGTCGCCGAATCAATCACTGTATCGAGAGCGTATATCTTGAAATAGTAACGATGTGTGCCGCTCGGAGGGCATGGTCCGCCGTAACCTGTTTTACCGAAATCGGTCACTCCCTGCCTGGTGCCGTCCGGCAATGTCTCATCGTCCGGGAAGGCCTGCGGCAGTTCCCTTTTATCAGCAGGCAGATTATACAACACCCAGTGCACCCAGGTGCCCATGGGCGCATCGGGGTCATCACTAATCAGGGCGATGCTTTTTGTACCGTCCGGCACCCGGTCCCATTCCAACGGCGGCGAAATGTCTTCGTCGTCACAGGTATACTTAGCCGGTATCATCCCGCCTTGCACAAAGGCTGTGCTGGTAATCTTAATCTCCATACTGTTTCCTCCGTTATCATTGACCTGATTCGTCGAATTTGTATCAAGTAGTTCACAAACACACCACAGCATCGGAGCCCGTCCGTGCATGTCTCCCACTGCCCGTGGTCTTTTAAGGTAGTATTCGATGTCGGTACTCTTGCCGGTTCCGACACATATTTCCATAAGATTTGCGTCCCTGTCAAGATGCGCACAAAGTGCGTCCCATGCTTTTTGCACGGCGTTATCGTATTCATCTCCCTGCAGCCAGCCGTATTTAACTCCTGCAATCATCGAATAGGTGAACATCGCGGTACACGAACTTTCAGCCCATGAATATTCATAGTCAATCAATTGTCGCCACATCCCGTTTTCCGACTGATACTTCAGAAGGGCAGCCATCATTTTAAGATAGCTTTCCATAATCCGGGCTCTTTTGGGATGGTCCTGCGGCAACGATTTCAAAACCTCAGTTAGTGCCGACGCCACCCAGCCGTTACCGCGTCCCCAGAAGAAGTGATGTTCCGGGCCGTGGAAAAACAGTCCGCAAGGCTGTTGAAGTTTTTCGACATAGGCGGCAATCTGCCTTGCCGCTCTGTCGGCGTATTTGATATCGCTCGTCGCCCGGTACGCCTGCATCTGCAGCATACCAACCATATACATATCATCAATCCACCACCTGGTTTCGCTGGTTAAACCTTCCTCTGTGGTCTCCTGCCACTGCCTGTCCGCCAAAGCCAAACCCATCTCAAGAAATTTTTTGTCCCCGGTCTGTATATAAACTTCCAGCGGCAAAATTCCTACAACGCTCTGGTCTACATGACGTCTGTATTCGAGAAGCTTATCTTTATCGAACAGGCTTTCGTAGCGTTTGTCTAATTCGGCCTGCAGCTCTTTATTGCCGGTAAGTCCCGCAAAACGGTATGCGCTATAAGCTGCAGCTGCCTCGGAGTAGTGGAACCATGTATTCGAATAAAGCATAAATCCGTCGCGTGCGAGCAGATTTTTGACCAGTCGGTTTCCTATTTCCGTCGGAGTCTGGCCCTGCCTGTAGCTGATCAGGTTTTCGTCTGCCGTGACAGACAAAGGAAAAATTATAGCAAATAGTAGTATTGACGAAGCAAGTGAAAATTTTGTCGTGTACTTTTTCATATTAAAACCTTATAAGAGCCTCCCTGAAATCCTGGAACTCAATCAATGCGAGCGATAGGAGTCGAACCTACACCCCCGGTTGGGGACAAGGACCTAAACCTTGCGCGTCTGCCAGTTCCGCCACGCTCGCGATTAAGTGGATGTTCCGTTTTACTCGGACTGCTCCTTGCCGCTGACCTTCTCGATACGCTTCTCGGCCGTCTCCAGTATGCTCCTGCACTGTTTTATCAGGGCCATACCTCTTTCATACTGACTGAGACTGTCCTGCAGCGGTATTTGGCCTTGTTCAATTTTCTGGACAATGCCGCCGAGCTCTTTAATCGCCTGCTCAAAACTCAGTTTCGACATATCATCTTTTTCTTTTTTGTCGGCCATAATCCACTGGGCCCCCAAACGCCATTTTTCGCGTTTGGGGAACCCCCTCGCAAAACTATTTGACAAATCCGAGCACGCCCGGCAGCCACATTGATAACGCCGGTACGAATGTCGTAATAATA
>CAZFHM010000179.1:0-4753 GCA_964518825.1 uncultured Pirellulales bacterium | reverse complement strand
CTGTATGATTCCATAATTGTCTGTGCGAGTTTTTCGTCAACGCTGCGGTTGAGTGCTATTATTCCGCCGAATGCGCTTATGACGTCGCCTTCGTAGGCCTTGCGGTATGCTTCGCAGATGTCGTCATCAATTGCGCAGCCGCAGGGGTTGAGGTGCTTTACGACGACGGCGGCGGGCTCGTCGAATTCCTTTACCAGCTCGAACGCAGCGTTGGTGTCGAGGAGGTTGTTGAAGCTGATGGCCTTGCCGCCTTGCAGGAGTTTTCCGCTGCTGACGGAAGTTTCGGTGCAACCGGGCCGCTTGTAGTAGGCGGCGGACTGGTGCGGGTTCTCTCCGTATCGCAGGAGCATCTGCCTTGCGGCCGCTATCGACAATCTCTCCGGATATTCCACCGAGAAGCGCTTGTTGAGATAACCGGAGATGGCGGCGTCGTAGGAGGCGGTCAGGCTGAAGGCTTTGCGGGCCAACTCGCTGCGCAGGGTAAGGCTGACGGCGCCGTTGTTCTTTTGCATTTCTTCTATGACGTGGGGATACTGTGCGGGGCTGGTCACGACGGCGACGAACTTGTGATTCTTGGCTGCGGAGCGGAGCATGCTCGGTCCGCCGATATCGATATTTTCGATAGCGTCTTCGATAGTGCAGTCCGGTTTGGCGACGGTCTGCTCGAAAGGATAGAGATTGACGCAGACCATGTCAATCGGCTCGATGCCGTGCTGCTTCATTGCAGCGACGTGTTCGTCTTTGTCCCGCAGGCCCAGCAGGGCGCCGTGGATTTTGGGATGGAGGGTTTTGACGCGGCCGTCCATCATCTCGGGAAAGCCTGTGACCGAATCGATTGCGGTAACTTCGATGCCGGCCTGGGCCAGTTTTTTTGCGGTCCCGCCGGTAGAGATGATTTTGACGCCCATCGCGGTAAGTTTTTTTGCAAATTCGACCACGCCTGTCTTGTCGGATACGCTTACCAGAGCCGTCCTTACCTTGACATCCATTTTTGATTCCCTTCGTGACTGGTTAATTGGTTAATTGGTTAATTGGTTGATTGGTTCATAATGATGTTATCGCAGCGGTTAGTATTCAATTGGTTTTATACAGGCTATTCTGCCGGCTTTATCTGCCAGGTAAATTTTTGCATCGACGGTGTTCGCAGCCCATATTGTAACGCCGGGTATTTCAACCTCATAAAGCTTCTTGAGGTCTTTGTTGTCCATCACGACGATTTTGTTTTGCTTAGCCATTACGTACACTTTTCGGCCGTCCTCAGCCAGCAGGTCGATACCTTCGGGCAGCCGCCATGCGAGGGCGCCGTTTGCCTTGTTAATCGCCAGCAGTCCGTATCCGGTGACATACTGATAGACATACCGTTCGGTAGCTTTCGGGCCATCGGTCAGGAGTGCGGGGGTGAGGTATTTCCAGAGAAGTTTGCCTCTGGAACGGTCTATGGCGTAGATATACGCGTCCCCGCTGGAAAAGATGAACTGACGGCCGTCGTAAACAACGGGTGCGTTGACAGCCCCTGCGGCTTCGAATCTCCAGAGCTGGGTTGGTCTGTCGGGCATCATTGCGGCGAGCGTTCCGGCGTCCGTGGCGAATGCAACGAAATCATCGTCGGCCCTGACACAGGTGATACCGCCGTCGTCGTTGGCTGATACTTCGAAGACGGGCACCATGTCGGCTGAGCGTATTACGTGAACCCTTCGGTCCGTACCGGCGATGTAGTAGAAATGGTTATTGCGTGCGGGCGGACATACCGGGCCGAAACCTAAGGGCTCTCTCAAAAGCTCGGTACCCTCCCGCCCGTCGAGCATGACGAGGTCTGCGCCGATTATAGAGTAAAGCCGGCCGTCATAATTTTTTAGGCCGTAGAGGGTAGTACCCGGCGAGGCCAATTGCCAGGAGTAAACCGGATCGGCTTTTTGCCTGTCAAGGCTGACGAGATAGTTTCGGCTTGATACGGCATAGAGACGGTCATCGAGAATAGTGAAAGTCTTGAGTTGTTCCGACGGCTGCATTGGCATGACATAGGACCATGTAAACTCAAGGTCGGCCTGTCGAAGAGACTGCGTAGAGACCAACAGCTCTCCCGGCATCGGCCGGGACTCGGTCGGCTCGGCCAGGGAGTTTTTATCTTTGGCACAACCCTGAATCAGGACGGCGCCAACCAGAACAGACATCAATACGGCTGCGTAGAAGAAATTTTTGCTCATCAGTAACGCCCCTCAAACCGGTTAATTGGTTAATTGGTTAATTGGTTTTCGCCGCCGCTATCCTGCTTCGCCAAAGCTACGCAGGATAAAAAGCTATGGCGGATAAAAATTGGTTAATCGGTTAATTAGTATCAAGGTATCGACTTAACAGTTACCAGGTTCACGTCATTCGGACATAGGCCGCCAAGTCTATAGCGTTCTCGGCTTCAAACTGCATCATCTGCTCAATGCGTTCGATGTCGTCCTGGATACGATTGGCAAGTTTGAAGATATAAGGCTTGCCGTCCAGGCGATTCTTAAGGTCATTGAGCATGGGCTCCCAGGAGCCCCCATACAGCTGAGCTTTGAGGACGACGAGCATACGACACTCTTCGCTCAACGAATCGATATAACCAGCTACAGCCCGATCCGTCACGGCGCCAGTACTCTTTTCGCCTTGTCCTGCCGGCTCAACCATATTCTGCGATCCCCTGTTGGGCGAATAGTAAACGCCCAGAGCTAAAATTGCAATAGTTTTTCCCAAATTCACCGCGGAGCAGTCAGCCTGTTAAGCTAAGAGGAGCTTATGTAGCCGTGATGCGGTTTAAAGGCGGTGGTAAAAGGGTGTTAATGAGCGGATTCTTTGTGGGCTGGTTTGAAAATAATCGCGTTAAACAAAACAGCCAAAAGGACGACGGCTGAAATTGTCTTGGCCCACTGCGGCATCATCCAGTGCGGTTTCATCACCACCTCAGAGCCGAACCAGCCTGTGAGGTAGTTGAGAGCGAGTCCGGCAGCCAGGGCACAGCCGGCAACAGTGAGCAGGTAAATGATAGCTGTCTTTCTTCCCAACACCTTCCAGATGGTTGTAAAGGACGCGGCGTTTGTGGCCGGGCCAGTCATTAGAAATACCAATGCGGCGCCGGGATTGAGGCCCTTCATTATCAATACGGCGGCGATGGGCACCGAAGCGGTAGCGCAGACATAAATGGGGATTCCGAGAAACATCATAATTACCATCGCCAGGAACGGATTGACCACAAATCTGTCGGCAAAAAAATCATCGGGAACAAGGGCGGAAATAAATGCTGCGATTACAAGCCCGACAAACATGGCCGGGCCGATGTCGCGCGGCAGTGTCACAAATGCAAATTTGAATCCGCCGAGAAGACGAGTCCGTTTATCCTCGCTGCAACAATCGTCCGTGCATACAGCTTGTTCGCTTTGGGTCTTTGTCCTGTCGAAAAGACTGACGATGCCGCCGCCTATGACACCTGTGGCAAAAGCAGCTATGGGTCGGAATACGGCAAAGAGCGGGCCCAGCAGGCTGAACGTGACAAAGATGCTGTCAACGCCTGTCTGCGGCGTGGAGAGCAGGAAGGATATGGTCGAGCCTTTGCTTGCCCCGTGCTTGTGCAGTGACATTGCAACGGGGATGACGCCGCAGGAACACAACGGCAGCGGCACGCCGAAAATTGACGCCTTTATCAGCGGCCAAAATCCCCTGCCGCCGAGATGCCTTTCTACCAATGTGCGCGATACGAGTATCGAGAGCAGGCCGGCCACGAAGAAGCCGAACAGCAGGTACGGCGACATCTCAGACAGCGTCATCCAGAAATCGGCTAACAGGTTTTTCAAAAAGTCGAACATTCAGAGCCGCTCATACAGACATACGATTTCCGCTATTATTTATACGACGAACGTACGAATAGGGTCATTTTGAAATTTTAGCCACAGAGGTCACAGAGAAAGAAATAAAATTCATTTTTCATATTAACGACTTTTTGCCAGGGCGTGGTCGAGGTCGTTAATTATGTCCTGAGCGTCTTCGATTCCCACGGCGAGACGAAAGAGTGTGTCGGTGATGCCGATGTCATAGCGTTGCTTCTTCGAATAATCATAGTAGCTGACCAGAGCAGGATGAGTTATCAGTGTCTCAACGCCTCCGAAGCTTGGCCCGATGTAGCAGAGCTTGAGGGCATCGAGAAATCGCTTTGCCGTGGCAATTGTGCCTTTAATGTCGAACGAGACCACACCGCCGCCGCCGGCCATTTGCGCTTTGGCCACGTCGTAGTGACGATGGCCGGGCAGGAAGGGGTAATAGACCTTTTTTACCTGGCTGTGCTCTTCGAGAAACTTTGCTACTGCAAGAGCCGTTTCGTTTTGCCTGGCTACTCGCAGCGGGAAAGTCTTAAGGCCGCGAAGCAGCAGGTAGCAGCAATGGGGGTCTATCGTGCCGCCCATCGACTTGTGCAGGTCTCGAATCCTGTCAACAAGCTCTTTCCGCCCGAGAACTGCGCCGGCGAGGATGTCATTGTGCCCGGCGAGATACTTTGTACAGCTTTGCAGGACCAGGTCTATACCATATTCCAAAGGCCGCTGATTCAGCGGTGTGGCAAAGGTGCTGTCAATCAGCGTAAGCACTTTGTGACGGTCGGCAATTTTTTTGATTTTCGCAAGGTCGAAGATGTTCAAATAAGGATTCGTGGGCGATTCGGAGAATATGAACCGAGTATTTTTCCTAATCGCAGCTTCAAGGATTTTATAATCACCGAAGGGCACGATTGTAC
>CAZFHM010000178.1:0-4809 GCA_964518825.1 uncultured Pirellulales bacterium | reverse complement strand
CCAGCGGCGGATATTCCAGATTTCTTATGAGATACTTGTCATATAATGCACTGGCTGCTCCAAGTATCGCGGCGAATACCGTAAACAGAATCCACCTGTTGCTGCAGAATTTTATCCCTTCTTTACTGCCCACCGAAGAGAGCCATATATATGACAGGACCATCAGGCCGATACCGAGGTACTGCATAACGGTGAGGTTTTCGTGGAACAGGATTAAGGCACCGAGCAGGGTCCATACCGGGGCCGTCGCGCCGACGGGGCTGACGATGGAAATCGGCAGGTGCTTCATAGCGAAGAAGGCAAAGACCCACGAAGCGGATACGATAACCGACTTGATAAACAGGTGCAGATGGGCTGCTGTCGAGGCCGATGCAATATACAGGCCGATATCAGTCATTAGCCCCCCTACCGTTCGTGAGAGGATTAGCACGGGTACAACGATGAGCGCAGCACAAAGACTCGACAAGAACAGCACCGGCATCGCAGCATTTTCTCGAAGTGCGTGCTTCCTGCTGACGTCGTACAAACCTAAAAAACAGGCCGAAATAACGCCAAGATACAGCCACATAAATGTGACTATGCTTACCTCACAAAGACGCCGTACTCTACGGCTGGTACGGAAAACGCAGCAGTATACCCTCGGCAATTGTACTGTCAATCATCTTTTTAAACGGCGGTTATGTAATTTGGGGGTGATTGTGGAATTAATGATTTAAGGCGGCTATTCGCTGTTTCGCGAGGTCGTATTTTTCGTTGCCCAGCCTGCTGAAGAGTTCCCGGTCGGGATACATCATTCTGAATTGCGCGCGGTAGGCATCTTCTATTTCGACGGCTTTTTGGTAGTTAGTAAGTGCGATATCGTCTCTGCCTATAGCTTCGGCAGCATCGGCAAGTGCCATTCTTAACCGGCCCAGGCCGGGGTACAATTCGACTGCTCTCGAGGCGGCATCGAAGGACTTTTGAAGGTATTGGGTTTTCGCATCGCCCGTGGATTTTTCCGCGAGTAGCTTATAGACGACGGTCAGTTTTTCATAGGGCCTGAAGTCTGCGGGGTCGCAGTCGGCGGCGGTGAGCAGAGACTTTTCGGCAAGGGCAAGGATTTCTTTTTGCTTCGGGCCGTAATAATCGATGTACTGCAGGTAGAGTGTTGCACTGCTGAGATTCGGCTGTGGATTGAGGGTGTCTTGTTCGGCAGCGGCTTTGAACAATACCTGGGTATAGTCGAGCAGTCCCGCTTCGTAGTCGCTGTGGGCCTGTTTGAGCAGGGACGTGGTTCGGCCGACGGGCAGGACGGCATAACGGCAGAAGGCCCAGACCGGCACGGCAAGCAACAATAATACAGCTACCCTAACGGGTAAGGCAATCGTGTAAACGGATGCCTGTCGGCCGTACCTGAGCCGGTTAATCGCAATCAGACAGGCAAGCGTTGCCAAGAGTGTAGTGTATACTCCGGGCTCGAATATGGCGAAGTCGATAAGGTTATGTATGCAAACGCCGACGCAGGCGCAGAAAAGAGCTTTAGTGGTGATGTCGGTGAGCGCAAACGGGTATCTGTGGCTAACGGCCCAGGCAAGGAAAAAGCCGAGGAGAAAAACAATGACCGGCCCGACGTACAGGGTGAAAACCGCATAGGCAATCCCGATAAACGGTTCGCCTTCGATGTGAATGGGGTTGAGGAGCGGCCGAGCAATGAGCAGCACCGCGGCAATAAAAACAGCCAGGGTCAGCAGTACAGTCCGGCCGACGGGAGGTGCTTTTTCTGTTTCTGAGTGATATTGTGTTCGAGGATTCAGAGTTCGCCACAGCGGAACAAACAATAGCGCGAGAAATGCAGCCAGTCCGAGCGGGCCGTACTGGGTAAGTATCGCCAGCGGGAAGTTGTGCGGGTCTTCTACGGTCTCAAGGGCGGCCGGCGCTTTGTAATGCGGATAGTACGATCTGAAGTTGCCGGGGCCTATGCCGGTGACGGGATGGTCGGCGTACATTTGTACCGCGCCGGTCCAGTACTGCCAGCGGACGAGCATTGAATTGCCGCCGGGCAGACGTCCGTGCTTTAGGCCGTAATCAGTAACGACAACAATGCAGACAATAAAGATAACCAGGACGCCGAGAAGTATTTTTTTTCTGTGCCTTTTGATAAATGGGCCGAAGCAAAGCAGGACTGCGAACAGTAACAGTGCCAGGACAAATGCGGCGGTTCCGCCTTTGCTGCGGACAAAAAAGAAATTTAATAAAACAACGACGAGAGCAATCGCGGTCATAACGACGAGCGGTCGCCTGCTTTTGTTTTTAATCAGGCTTTTGAGCTGTTCGAGGAATAAAGCTATTGCTGCGAAGGCCGCAAGGATAGCAAATGAGGCGACGGAGTTGCTCGTTGTAAGAAACCCGCTAACGCCTTTTGTGTAAAGCCGGTGCTCTAACAGCCATGCCTCGAAGGAGCCTGCCGCCAGCCCAAGAGAGCGAAGCATGTTTTCCGGGTTGGCTTCGTACTGGTCAATCATCATCTGCGTTTCGGTAAAGAACTGGCCTGCACAACGATAAGCGAAGGCGCAGGCAAGAGCGACGATAACGGCCAGGACCAGACGAATCTTCGAATCCGAGTCGAGGATTTGCACGAGCATTATCGCGGCAAGGATGGGGACGGTCATGGTAACGAAATCGTTGACAGCTGTGCGCTTGTTGGAGGCAATTGCAATGCCGATGAGGCCGGCGATTAGAAAGGCAACTGCGGGAAGCTCCATCGCAGTGAAGGAATATATAAGAGTTTTTTGGAAAAGAAGTCGAATTAACCACAGTAGGACACAGGCCAGAAGGATGGAGGTAAAGACGAGGCTGGTCAGGTCGTTGGAGAGGCTGGTCCGGGAGGTGAGCAGCGATTTGTTAATTGATTCGGCGTTGGTCGCTCTGAGCGCGAGAACACAAAGAAACACAGCAAGCAGCAGATATCCCCAAAACGGCTGTTTTGGTGTCTTTGTGAGTTGGTGTCCTGATGGTTTCACTGGGACGATGCGCTTTCCAAAATGGCGATTATGGCGAGAATCATAATTGTCTGTATGAAGATGAGGACGGCCCCTGCGAGATTGACCTGGTAGAGGAAAGTGGCGCCAAGGCCGGTAAGCAGCGTAGCCAGATAAAGTGTCAGTACCGTTTGTGTTTCGGTCAGGCCCCGGCGTTTTAATCTATGAGAGAAATGCTGTGTGTCACCGACGAAGGGGCTTTTGCCCTGACACAGGCGAAGCAGAGTGAGGCTGATAAAATCATAGAGCGGGACGGCCATTACAATCAGCGGCATGAACACAGGGTACCAGTTTCCGCTGGCGGCCTGGTGGTAATAGGTGGTGCGGAGCGTCAGCAGAGCCACGATAAACCCGACGACCATCGAGCCTGCGTCGCCCATAAAGATTTCGGCCGGGGGAAAATTGAAAACCAAAAAGCCGAGCAGTGTCCCGATGAAAAGTACGGCCATGGCGCCGACAAAGACCTGGCCGCTTATGGCTGCGGCGACGAAGAGAATCGCAATTGCAATGACTGCAATACCGGCGGAGGCGCCGTCCATATTGTCGAGGAAGTTGAAGGCGTTGATAATCAGTACAATCCAAAAGGCCGAAAGGAACGAGGTGATGATTTTGCTCTCGATGAAGAATTCGACCCTTATATCGGCAGCTGCGGCGGCGACAAAGGCAACGATGAACTGGACGAGCAGCTTTATGTACGGCCCGATATGTTTTTTGTCGTCCCACAAGCCCAGGGCGAACAGAGCAGTGAGGCAGAGGATGACAATTAGAAGATGCGGGATTTTATCGATGAAGCCGGCGGCGTGAATAGTTACCGATTCGCCGAAGACGTTGTCGAGATGTCCCGGAGCAATTGCAAAGCGTACAATAAGGACGGCGGCGACAAGCGCAGCGGTGATGGTTGTATATATTGCAATACCGCCTCCGAGGGGGATTATGGAGCGATGGTAGCGGTCGTCGGAGGGACGAGCGACAAAGTCGAAACGCACGGCCAGCCACTTTACTATCGTAGTCAGCACAGCGGAGGTGATGAACGAACAAATCAACAGAATGGCGGCTAAGATTTTCAACTTTGTTCTCGCAACTGTTCTACGAGGCGGTTTCTTACTTTCGAGAAGAAGCCGTGGTAAATATTTTGCTTATAGTCGGGAAAAGTATAATCAAAGGTTTTCCAAATACCTTTATTAAAACTAAGGGTCAGCTCGGCGTACATTTTATCGCCGATGTATATGCGATGCGAGAAGTTTTTTGTGCTGGCCAGGATTAGTTTCGATGGTTCGATTATCCCGGGGTCGAGGTTGACCGGCCTGGGCCAATCCGACCCCAACTGCTTCGCTAACTGCTGTTCGATTTCGTTACTCTTGTGCTTTATGCCAGCCAGGTCACCGGGGTCGATAAGCTTTTCGATAGTGACAAACTGCCGAAGGACATTTTGGCCCATTTCGTCTTCATAATATTCGGTCTGCGTGAACGGCCAGACGTCACTTTTCAAATCGATTTTGCCGAATTCTGTTTCGAGGGCCCCTGCCGCCCTGCTTAGAGCATTATCATTCGCGGCCAAAATCCCGACGATAAGTTTAACAGGTTTTGGCGGTTTTAGTTCCCACATAGTTTTTTAACACTAAGACACAAAGGCACCGGGATTAAAAATTCTAAATCCTAATATCGAAATTCGAAACAAATTCGAATCACCAAAATCCGAATTTTCAAAACAAGTGCATCTTACGATGTCAGTTTTTGTTTGAGGTCTTCGACGATTTCGATAGTTTTTTCGACGGCGGTGTTAATCGGGACG
>CAZFHM010000177.1:0-4818 GCA_964518825.1 uncultured Pirellulales bacterium | reverse complement strand
TATTTGCCTTGCGTATATTTTCAACCGCCGCCAGTTTCGTTTCGAGAAGTGCTTTACCTCGTGTCTGTCTATAAATCTCGTCGTCCAGCCCGTCGAACTGAAGGTATATCTGATTCAGGCCGGCCTCGGCTGCCGCCTGTGCAAACTCGATGCTCTGTGCAAATTTCACTCCATTGCTTGCCGCCTGGACATGCCCGAAACCCCGCAGGCTCGCCTGGCGCACACATTCAAGAAAGTCTTTGTGAATCGTCGGTTCACCCCCTACAAACTGCAGGCACGCCGCCTTTCTCGGCTTCATTGCCGCTGCATCGTCGAGCATCCGCTTGACCTGCTCTAAAGTCACCTCATAAACTCGACCCACTGCATTAGAGTTTGCAAAACAGATTGGACAGTTCTGGTTACACCGATTTGTCAGGTCGATGTTCACCATCGCCGGACTCGATAAGTGCTTCTCGCACAGCCCGCATTCATCCGGACATTGTGACCGATTACGCCGTAAACCCTCCACTGCGCAGGGCCGTTCATAGTGCACGCGGCGCATCTTCATAAAAAACTCCGCGTCGCGGCTGATTAGCTCTTTGAAGTGGCCGTGTCCTGCGCAGCTTTTGCTCATCATTACCTTGCCGTTTTCCTCGAACAGTTCCGCATCAACCACCTGCAGGCAGACCGGGCAAAGGCTCTTTGTCCGTGACGGCAGCCGCCAATTTGTGATTCTGTCAGAACCGCGATTGACACTTTCGAGCAGCATAATTGTCCTCCCGATACATCACGAACCTCATATGCGATATGTTGACAACTACAATCCGGGCATCCACATAACTGGTTTTGTCCGGATTAAGACTGCCGGTCGGTATGAAAGTACGCTCTGCACCGTTTCGCAGGTGCATCCGCATACACCCCAACCCTGACACCCCCAATGAATCCTCTCTACTCACTTGCCTGTTTCCTTCTATTGCTCCCGTTATTACCTTCCGATTATCCCCAGGCTGCGGGAAAAATCAAACAAAAACACCTGCTTAAAATTCCGCCGTCCCGCGCAAATGTCTCAAGGTCGCTCAGTAGATACCGGTCAGGCCTGTTCCGTCGGCGGAGCAAACCGGCTGGAGGAAAGCAGTTTTTTCTTGATTCTTTCCTTATAGCGTTTAGAATTATGCATCGTGATTTGTGGCACAGCCGTCCTGGTCGTGTTTTTCACAGGCTAAAAGCCCGTGCCATATTGAGACTACATGTACACATTTAACATGCAATTAAGGAATCGAAAATGACTGCGAAAAGACCCTTCGATAAACTCAGGACTAAGCACTTTGCCGCGAGCTTTTTGGCCCTGCTCGTCGCTTTATCCTTTTACGGCTGTGCTCCCGAAGCTGATGTTGCCCTGAAACCTGCGCCGGACCAGGTTACTACCTACAAGGCTGTGGATGTTTTCAGAAAGGACTATCTCTTCGACCAGCCCACCAGCAATAAAAAAACCGAGAAGACCACCGAGGCAAATATTGAAGTCGTTTATGACCAGCTTATAACAGACGTTGATGCCGAACAGAACGCCACCGCCAAGATTACCATAAAGGCGTTAAAGTATTTCAGCAGCAGCGCCGACGACGTACAGATTGATTTTGACAGCTCCAGAGGGGCCGATTCCGCAAGTGCTCTTGCCAAACTCATCGGCCAGACATACACGGTTAAAATCTCTCCCTCCGGGAAGGTTCTTCAAATCTCTGATGTCGCTTCTGCGCGAGATGCCGTAAAGACCGGAAAGGACGCGCGATTCGCCGGAAGATTCCTCGCCGACGAGAACATCCGACGGCGGCACGGGATTCTTGCTCTGCCCGACAAAGATAAAAAAACGCTCAAAGTCGGCGACAAATGGTCCCAGGTCGTTTCCTCGCCGCGGGGAGTGCTGATACCGAAAACCTATGAAAAAATTTACACCGTCAAAAAAATCACTAACAAAAAAACCGGCAGGCTGACCCTTATCGAGATGAACGCAACGCCGACAGCAAAGCAGTCCGACGCCAACTCAAAACAGGCTGATTTCCTCGAAATGTTTGGAAGCTCCTTCGACAGCGAGGATGACTTTACCGGCAGGCTGTTGATTGATATCGACACCGGCAGAGTGTACGAATACTCTGAGAACTTCAGTAGTCGGCATACTGCCGCTGAATTCCCGAAAGGACAGGAACAATCAGGTCAGCCTGATGTCCTGAAACTGGGCTTCACTGAGTCCCACAGCATCAAGGCGATTGACTGATAATTAAGAGCACTGGGGCACGAAAGTATAAGGCTTACAACTTATGCGTGTGTGACTTGTGTACTGGTGTTTGGAAAAAGGCGGCGGCCGGATTCGAACCGGCGAATATCGGTTTTGCAAACCGACGCCTTAGGCCGCTTGGCTACGCCGCCGTAAAACCTGTAATTTACTCGTCATTGGCACTTTTTGCAACCAAATTCTTCGCCCATGCAGCCTGTACCAGCCTCGGCCGGAACTGCCGCAACTGCCGCTGAAGCCTTACTTTATCGGAATATCCCGTTTCTGACAGCTTGTCCGTACATGATACCGCTTTTTGAACTTTGCTCTCAAGTGCCTTTGTGCTATAATGATAAGGTTGAAGGGGGGTTTGGGGCTCTATTTTGCCGGAGGTGCTCCGGATGCAATAAAGTGTGTCAGTAGCCCGTTTTACATCATAAAATGGGAACCTTATAAGGCAACCCCGTTGGAGCAGGGTAGAATGACGCCTGGTTTTTTAAAATATGCGCGCACTTATAGCTGTTTAACCGTGTTTTGCGGCCTGGTTCTGTTCTGTAGCTGCAGTACTGAAAAGTATAAGTCCGAAGCCGACGAGCAGACGTACGACATCGTCGACCGGGTCTGGGGCGACGACTTCGGCCAAAAGGTAAATTACAGAATCGGTGACGTCAATTCCTCACCAAACGACCTGGCAATCGAGCCGAATATTCCCGTTACCGGTATGATTACCCTGCCCCAGGCTGTCGCGATTGCCACAGCGCAAAACCGCAACTACCAGCAGCAGAAAGAACAGCTTTATCTGGTTGCTCTCGACCTGACCGGCGTCGAGCACGACTACGCTATGCAGTGGTTCGGCACTGTAGATTTCGCCTATCTCAAAAACCGCCGGACGGACATAACCGGCAAGGAGAGTACCGAAGAGCAGTTAGCTCAATCCAGTGAGCTGGGCTTCAACCAGCTCCTTGCCGATGGAACACAAATCGGTGTCGCCATAGCCCTCGATTGGGGGCGGTTCCTGACCGGGGACCCCAGAGAAAGCCTTACGTCGGTCCTTACCGCTACCATAACCAAACCTCTGCTTCGCGGCGCGGGCAAAGAAATCGCACTGGAAAGGCTGACACAGGCCCAGAGGAACGTGCTTTACCAGATTCGGTCCTTCAACCGATATCGAAAGACTTTTGTTGTCCTGATTGTGGACGATTATTACCGCGTCCTCCAGAGACTCGACGAAGTGAAAAACGCCGAAAGCAACTACGAGAGACGCGCACAATCCAAGGAAAGACTGCAAATGGAAGCCGAAGCCGGCCGACGAAGCCAATTCGAGGTTGACCAGGCAATTCAGGACTGGCTTACCGCCCGGGACAATGTGGTAAGCACCCGAGAGCGGTACCAGCAGCAGCTCGACGAGTTCAAAATTACTCTGGCGCTGCCCGTTGATGCGAACATTTATCTTGACCCCAACGCGATGCAGCAGCTCAGGAACGCAGGCGTTACCGAGGTCCCGTACTCAATCGCCGAGGCCGTCGATACGGCCCTGCTTTATCGTCTCGACCTGGCAAACAGCGCAGACAATGTCGATGACGCCGTAAGAAAAGTCGTAGTTGCCGAAAATAATCTCGGCGCAGAGCTCAACCTTGTTGCCAGTGCCGATGTGCAGTCAACCGGACGCAGTAAATTTGCCCGGCTGCCTTTTCACCTTGGCGATTACGCTTTCGGCCTCCAGAGCGACTTGCCGCTTGACCGGCTGGCCGAGAGAAATGCTTATAGAGAAAGCCTCATAGTACTTACACAGACCCAGAGACAATACGACCTCGACAGAGACAGCGTTGCCCTCAATGTCAGGCAGGCGTACAGGCAGTTGGTAGAGACCGCTGAAAGATATAAAATCCAGAAAAATAGTCTTGAATTGGCCGAAAAACGCGTCGAGAGCACAACTATGCTGATTGAAGAAGGTCGGGTTACGACCAGAGACCTTCTCGATGCACAGGATTCGCTTTTGGCGGCGCAGAACAACCTGACAGCCTCGCTCGTAGACCATGTTATAGCCAAGCTCAGCTTCTACAGCGATATCGGCGTTCTGCAGGTCAAACCGGACGGAATGTGGCAGGAAAACCAATGACCGAAACAATAAAAAAGCCCAGACCCTTTGCAAAAAGAAAATTAACCCGGATTGTGATTGTTGCCGCTATCGCTGCGGTTGTCGTTATTGCAGGCGGTTACTATCTTCGCGGAAAAATCGAATCGCCCGCTGCGGCCCGCGCCGTACAACTGACCTCGCACGTCGTTACGCGCAACGACCTCATTATCAGTGTAACGGAGTCCGGCGATATAAAAGCCCTTAATTCCAGCGATATAATGAGCAAGGTCGAGGGAAGGACCTCGCTGATAAGCATCGTTTCAGAGGGGACCATTATCACCGAAGACGATGTCAAAAACGGAAAAATAATCGCCGAGCTTGATTCCTCGTCGATAAGGGAATCACTCGCCCAGCAGGAAGTAACCTTTTCGAACGCCGAGGCCGACCTGGAAGACGCCAAAGAATCACTCGCCATACAAATCAAGCAGAACGAAAG
>CAZFHM010000176.1:0-4893 GCA_964518825.1 uncultured Pirellulales bacterium | reverse complement strand
TCGAACCTGTGACCCGCTGATTAAGAGTCAGCTGCTCTGCCAGCTGAGCTAATCGCCCTTAAAACAAATTGCCCTTACCGACCGGGCAATTTACACCGCCGATTTTACCGGGATTGGCCCGCTGTTCAAGCAAAAAGTCCGCCTGCGCACGCCTTATCTGTTTATCCTCGCTGTGCCGTCCGGATTGATTTTATGATTTCGATGGCCTCTTTGACCTTTTTCGTGATACCTGCGTAATCTTTTGCCGCAACCAGTTCTTTCGTTATGAGCTTCGAGCCCATTCCAACACACGCTACGCCTGCAGCGAACCATTCACCGAGACTCATCTTTGTAGGTGACACGCCTCCGGTCGGCATTATCTCCGTCCACGGGAAGGGCCCCCTGACCGCCTTGACAAAACCCGGCCCGCCCACCTCGCCGCCGGGGAAGATTTTGCATATATCAACCCCAAGTTTATGCGCCCTGTGAATCTCGGTGACAGAACCACAGCCTGGGCTGTAAGGTATCTTGCGACTGTTACACAGTACCGCCGTCTCTTCATCCAGCATCGGCCCGACCACAAAATCCGCGCCCGCCGCTATATACATCGCCGCCGTCGGTGCATCGCAGATTGACCCGACGCCGAAAATCAGCTCAGGCCGTTCCCTGTCGCGGAACTCAGCCAGCATGGTAAAAACATTGATGGCCCGGTCGCCGCGATTGGTAAACTCCACTACTGTCGCTCCGCCGTCTGCGCAGGCACAGACAACATTTTTGGCAACTTCGAAATCACCGTTATAAAAGACAGGCACTATCCCTGTCTCCTTCATTGCCGTCAGTACCTGCAGTTTCATATGTCTTGCCATCGACAGGACCTTTCAACGCTAATCTTTGTTTTAAATAAAATTTATAAAGCGCCGACGCAGTCGGCTTCAATAGAACAAGCGACAGGGCACGAGTCACGAGCAACGCGAAAACTGAACGTTTTGGAACAAAACAGTCAATTTGAGTTAATACCAGACGGTGACAATAAGGTTCGGCTCGGTCTTCTTCGCCGCCACCTCACCTACCGCAATGTTCGTGTGTTTTATAACCACATTCGGATTAGATGCCAGCCAGTCTGTTATCTGCTCACTCAGGAAGTCCATCGCTCCTGTGTGAAGCTTCGTAAAGAATATCTTGACTCCGGTAATTCTGCCCGCCGCAGCCGCCGATACGGGCGCCTGCTGTTTAGCCGCCGGCTTGGGCATCGCCGCCGCCGGCATCGGCGCTGATGCCGGCTTCGGTGTCGGCTTGGCCGCTGGGGCAGGCGCCGAACCGACTGCTCCACCCAGGTTTAGCGGGGCGTGCGATATCTCCGTTTTAGGCCCGCCGTCGCTATCGTCGAATGGAATTGAGCTCAGGTCCTTTTTCGGTTGCTCCGTGTTCGTATTCGACTCGTCAGGTTTAAACTCCGCCATCCATTTACCTCCGAAAATTGACGCGATTACATTAAATGCCGCTCAACCAACTATTATACCCTCAAACACCGCTTAAGCCAAGGACGCTTTTGCCCGCCGTTACATATGCTCCTTTTGGTTGCAGCGAAGCGTACTTAATTAAATTGAAGTAATATGCCGAAAAAAGATGATTCTTAGACCTCTCTTTGATACCTTATTCTTATGAAACGCACCAAAGACAGTCCGGTTACCGTTGGTTTTATCAGCCTCGGCTGTCCCAAGAACGTCGTCGATTCCGAACGCATGCTCGCCGAAATCGCACAGTCCGACTATGTAATCGTCTCCGACCCTCAGGATGCCGATGTCGTTGTTATAAACACCTGCGGTTTTATCGAACCAGCCAAACTCGAAGCGTTTGAAGCTATCACTGGTGCACTGGCCTGGAAAAAGACCGGCCCAGTCAAAAAAGTCATCGTCGTCGGATGTCTTGCCCAGCGAATGGGCGCAGAATTGCTCAATGAATTTCCTGAAATCAACGCCGTTGTCGGACTCGGTCAGCGTGACGATATAACCGCCGTTATCAGCCGGACTCTTAAATCTAACAAGCCTGGTACTTACCTCGGCCACAGCGATTCGCAAATCGCTAATGACAGGGTAAGATTGCGGACCGGCCCGGCGCACTGGGCTTATCTGCGAATCAGCGAAGGCTGCGACCACAACTGCTCATTTTGCACCATACCTTCAATCCGCGGCCGATTCCGCTCAAAGTCGCTCCAGCAGGTACTCGACGAGGCACGCGAGCTTGTAGATTCCGGCGCCATCGAGCTTAATATCATCGCCCAGGACACCACATCTTACGGCCGGGACCTCAAAATCAAACACGGCCTGGCCCAGCTGCTCACCCACCTGCAATCTCTGACACAACTGTCCTGGATTCGCCTGATGTACCTTTACCCGCTTGGCATCACTGACCAGCTAATCGAAACTATTTCCGCCGCCGACAAGGTCGTGCATTACTTCGATATGCCAATCCAGCACATCAATGACCGCATACTCAAAGATATGCACCGCCCCGATACCGGCAAAAAAATCCTCGAAACTATAGGCAAACTCCGCCGGGCCTTTGACGATTGTATCCTGCGCACCACGCTCATCGTCGGGTTTCCCGGCGAAACCGATTTACAATTCGAAGAGCTGCTTGACTTCGTCAGGAAAGTAAAATTTGACGCCCTCGGCTGTTTCAAATACTACCGCGAATCCGGGACACCAGCCGCGGCCATGCCCAACCAGGTCCCTGAGGACGTAAAAGACCACAGGGTGCACGAATTGATGCTCACCCAGCAGCAAATCGCATTTGAGAAAAACGAACAGCGAATCGGAACGCAATTGACCTGTCTGGTCGACTCTCTCGAAGCCGACGGCTCCGCCCATGCCCGCTTCTACGGCCAGGCCCCCGAAATCGACGGCATCTGCATCCTGAATCGCTGCTCCGTCAGACCGGGACAATTCATAGAAACAAAAGTCAGCGACACAAAGGACTACGACCTGCTCGTGGAACAAATTTAGTCTTGGCAAAACACCTTTGACTAATTAAACTCATCTTACATGTTAAGACAAATACTCAACCAGGTGCCGAATGTACTGACTTGCGGCCGGTTCGTCCTGACCGTTATCTTCCTCGTGATGATTCTCTTCTCACCGCAGATAGCCGAGTCTCGCCGCTGGCTGTTTCTCGACATCGCCTTTGTGCTGTTCGTAATTGCAGGCCTGACGGACATGGTCGACGGCGCAATCGCCCGCAAACTCGGCGTCACCAGCAAGTTCGGACGAATGGTCGACCCGCTCGCCGACAAGGTCCTCGTCTGCGGAACTTTTATCTGTTTCGCACTCATAGGCAAACCGACCCTGTTTGGCCTTAGCCGCCCGACCCTTGCCGTCATTCAGTGGGGCTTCGCCTCCGTGATAATCCTGCGGGAGGTGTACGTGACCGTCCTGCGTCACATCGCCGAGGCCCGCGGAGTAAATTTCGCCGCCACTATGTCCGGCAAAGTCAAGATGTGCCTCCAGAGTTTTGCGATTGGAACCGTAATGGTCAAAATGGCCCACGTCCACGACGCCCCCTGGGGCTGGTGGTTTACTACTGCAACTTACATCCTGACCGCCGTTGTCACCGTGGTCTCAGGCCTGCGAGCTACGCAGCGCCGCTCCTGGCTCGAAGCACAAAAAACCTGATTTTCCTGTACGCTACACCCTATACCCTATACCCTGAACCCTATACCCTGATTAAAGCTTCCACGCCTCGGCAAACGCCTTGAAGCTGCGGTCGTATGTCTTCTCTATGTTGTCAGGAAAACAACACGCCGGCAGTTGCCTGCTTGGAAGATGGTATTGCAGGCACTCACAGCACAATCCCTTTTTGCTACACTCCGGATATGAACAATTGCAATTCTTCAGGTTTTGTTGCTTCTTACATTCCATTCTCAATTCCTCCCCTAATCTTTGGTTTCAAGTTTGTAAAGATTTACGCTCAATGCCGGTATTTTCAGACTTTTTTGTATTCCCGTCAGTTCTTTGGTTACAATCTTCACATTGGCCTCTTTACCCGGTTCGTTATACGCAAGCGGGTCCGAATTACAAATCATATACAGCGTACCGTCTCCGTTTAGCTCGGCGCCTTTTAAATCCATAACCAGTTCTTTGTTCTCCTGTGTATAATTTACAACCGCGACCGTCAGTGCTTTGCCGTCCTGTGTCCACGCCGCCGAAATATCCAGCCCTGACGTTTTACCGCTGACGCTCACCGGCACCGTCCCGAACTCATTCCGGTATAGTTTCAACACCTCACCCGTCGTCGCGAACTGCGCCGCTGTCTTGGTCGTCTTGATGGCGCCGATGACGTTTACCGTCTGGGCGTAAGTGGCCAGGAAAATCATATCCGAATTTCGATAATATTCGTGCAGACCCCTGGCTATCCCAAGGGCATCCTTAAGGAAGTATCGCGTCCCAAGCTCACCGTACAGATATGGGCCATACCAGTAATTCCATTCCGTCATCGCAATTTTGATGTCCTTGCCTTTCAGGCTGGCGAGGTTCTTATTCAGCCCCTGCTGGAAGTTGACCTTGTTCCTGATTTCACTGGCGATTTGCACCGTATGCGCAGCTAAGCCGTCCTTTTCCTTGCAGTAAAAATGTTCGCCAATCATATCGATATGGTCCGCGCAGTTTTTCAGCAACCCTTCACTCCACCTGCCGGCATTTCCCGAAGCGATTGAAATGATATTCGGGTCCACCTCGCGCATCTTGTCCACAATCCAGTTGTGCTTGAGCACGTAGTGCTCTAATTTCATATACCCGAGCTGCCAATTCCCCCACATCTCGTTACCGACGCACCAGTATCGAACGCCGAAAGGTTCCGCGTCACCGTTCTTCGCTCGCAAAGCCCCCATCAGCGTATCAGCCGAGCCGTTCGCGTATT
>CAZFHM010000175.1:0-4898 GCA_964518825.1 uncultured Pirellulales bacterium | reverse complement strand
GACTCAAAACGAATCTCGGGTAACGGGTAACGTATCTTTCTATATATTTTTGCATTTCTGGTTCAACAGGAACTTTGTCGATACTGTAATTTGATATACAAGACACATTGTCACTCTTTGGAAATTTTGTGATCACAATATCATAACTTTCACCAAATCCAATATAATCTTCAAATCCGCTTAGTTTTTCTAAAAGGCTTTCTCTTTGTTCATCAAAAGCGTTTAGAAAGTCATACTTGATTTGCAGCATTAAACTTTCTGGCCCTAATATATTAAAATATGGCCTGTTACCAATCAGCTCTTCATAGCTTTTGCCTTCAATAAAGATTTTAAAAGCAAGTAATTGAGGCCCTGATTTTCTAAAAGGACCGAGCTTGATGATTGTGAAAGGATAGAAGAGATTTAAATCATATTTTCCTTCTGGATAAAGTTTTTCGAAAGGTAATTTGTCTGCATCGTATTCTTCAGATGGCCAAATCGTCGCATTTTCATCCTCTTGCCCGTACCATGTATCCCACGCACTCAGCGCCTGAACTTGGTATAATTTACCTTCTTTTTTCTCAAAAGCGCGTCCGTAGATTTTTGTTAGTAAATTTTCTTGTGATTTTTTCTCTGTATTTTTTTCAGGTTCATCGCAACATGTAGGAAATGGCCAGGGTTCATAAATTAATTCGAACCTGATGTTTCCGGGATGTAATAGATAAAGATAATTATTTACAGCGTTATTCTGTAAATACAGGCCGAAAAGGATATTTGCCTTTTTATTGGCGCTTTGATATCCCACTGCCTCTATTGAACGCCGGCCCTTCCAGGCATTATCATCTTTACCTTCCTCGCCTCGTGTTATTATGCACATAGAAAATTTATTTCCAAAACTATCGAAAAATTGGTATATGGAAATTTAGCTTATATTCAGTCCATCTTCAAGCAAAAATGTTGCCTCTTTGAAAAAAGTATATTTTATATTTGTGATATACTTTGGGCAATAAAATTCGCTTACTACCCTTCTCCTAATTTTGCTTTGTTAATATATCGGTTTTAGACGGAATGGTCAAGTTCTAATTATATAAAATAAGAACTTACATAGCATTAATTTATAGATTTTATGTTAGAAATCCACATTTTTAACACAAAAACCAAATTTTTCACTTGACTATTGTTCATAATCTGGTATAATACCATCTTTGTTTGGTTAATTGTAAACCTACGCAAACCAAAAGACCGGAAGACAGACGACAGAATTTATCAAATCAGGCTATTAGTTAATCAGTTGAACGGAAAGCGAATGTCCACAATTTCTTACTACATAACGACTTATAAATTTATATCCCTCTGTGACCTCTGTGTCTTCTGTGGCTTTATTAACTTTAACTTCTCTGTGGCATTGTACATGCCGCTCTACATTTGTAGATTATCCTCTACAAATCCACCTTTTTATGCAAAACGAACCCAATTTTCGCCCTTTTTAGCACAAAAACAGCGATTCGGAGAAAAAACGAACCCAAACGAACCCAATTCAAACCCAATCAAACCCAATTTTTGCTCGCCTATTTGGCGGAGGTGCGGGGAGAAATATGACGGAGTTATTTTGGTGTGTAATATGTGGGGATTCTGCCGTGGCTATCGCGTTTTGTGGCTTCGTGCATAATCGCTTTGCCCAGTGAGCTTGTGGCCGGCACCCATTCTTTATCATCGACCCTCCGCAGCAGTTTACCCAGCCCCCAGTCGCTTCGCTCGGCAATCATAGTTTCCAGGCTGTCCGTCTTCTGTGCGAAATTAGGGTCGGGCATTTCGAGATAGCCGATTATCAAATCATTCTCGTTCGGGTCATTAACATACGTAAAGACGTGCGCTTTAACACCGGCCGGCTGACCGTTCGGCAACGGTCCCGACGGCGCCTTAATCGGGCCGTCCTGATTTGCCTTGCCTTTGAACAGCTTTGCCGTATTCAAGTCGTAGAACCAGGCCTTCTTCGATACTTCCACATTAGGCCTGGACGGCCCCGACAGTATACTTATCAAAATCAGGAACAGTATAAAGCCGCTGGCCAGCGCGATTCCCCATACCGCTCTGGGATTGTGGTTGATGAACGCCCTGCCCTTTCGCAGCCGTTCGAGCATCTCGTATCTTAGCCAGTCCGGAATTTCGAATCCCATATCAAGTTTCTTTTAATATATTTTTAACTTTCTATAAACATCTAGATTCCTGCTTTCGCAGGAATGACAGATACAGGCTCTAAAATTTATCCATCGGTCCTCTGAGAACCTCTAAGAAGAAATCCAGGTCTTTATTGTTGCCGCCCATATTTTCGGCTGAGGTGTCCCAGTTTCCAATAGCAGTCGTTCTCTGGTCCCGCCACCTGCGATACTCGCAGTGTGTATCGGCGAACGAGACATTAGTCCCTTCGCTGTGTCTCGAAGTTAGATTATTGTACGAGGGAATCGCCCAGTGTGCTGTTGCCGGGTCGATATCAGAGATAGGCCAAAAGCCGCCGTGAATCCATTTCGGCTCACCTTCGGGCAAAACGCTGTCGGCATCGATGAATACTAATCTGCTCGAAGGCTCGACAATCTGCCCCCAGCCTGTATACGGCATCGTCATATTCCCACAGCCGCAGTTGTACCCGCCCATCGTATTACTAATCGAGTAGCTTCGCAGCAGCTCAGTGTTGTCGCTCTTGCATTTGTAGACCTTGGTGGTATAGGAAAGATACGGCGCCAGCACACCGTCCCTGATAGCCTCTTCGGTTCCACCGATTGTATTACCAGGGCTATCGGGTCCATCGTCGACCCATGTGTAATCTATTGCGTCAGTCCGGTCCGTATCAGGCGAGCAGAGCGAGTCGTCATTTTCTATTGTGTAGGTGTACCAGGCGATTGTCAACTGGTGCATGTTCGACTGGCAGACGACGCGTCTTCCCATCTCGCGTGCGTTGCTGAGGCCCGGCAGCATTATCGACATCAGCATTGCGATTATCGATATAACAACGAGCAGCTCGATGAGCGTAAAGCCGCCTTGCCTGATTGAGTATGCCCTGTTGTGTTTACATTGCGACACGCGATTATCTCACTAATAACCGAACCACCCCAATCCTGAACATATATATAAATTATACACTAATGCCCGAAGCTGCACAAGGCCATTATTTATTCGCAGCTCTGCGCCCAGTGAAGCGTCAGCCATTGTAAATCGTACTGGTCAACCGTCCCATTGCCGTCGATGTCACCATCGAGGGGCCCATAATGCCTCCAGCCGGCCGCCATTATCGCAAAGTCTGTCAAGTCAACCCCGCCGTCGCCGCTGATATTTGTCTGCTCACACGAATACCTGTACGTCAGCCATTGTTCACAGAACGCGGCGATGTCTTTTAAATCAATCTTATTGTCATTGACCAGGTTTTGCGTAAGTGTGCCGCCCTGCTGCATCCATTGCGAACCGACGTCGGAGAAATCTATAAAATCCACAAAGCCGTCGCCATTCAGGTCCGCCGTGGCGGTCAGCGGTCCGATTCGGCCGAATATCCCGTCGTATGAGCCATCCTGTCCGTTGCTTTGCCAAACGCCGACAAATGTTCCGTCGCTCCTGCCGGCCATCGCCACATTCCGCTGGTCCTGGTAAACATAAGTGTTCATCCGAAACTCATCGCCGATTCTGACCGGCTCTGCTATATATTCGAACTGGACAAAAAAACGCCGACCGCATATATCTCGTTTGCTTTTGTCGTCGCCGGTCTCTGCCTCCCAAAGCACAACCAACTTTCCATCGTCATCTAAAGTCAACGCCGGATACCACTGTGCCCCGTCATTTACGTCGTTGACACCATTTACCTGATACTGTTGCTGATTCGCGCCACTCCAGTTATACGCCCGCAAATAAATATCATCTTCATCATGGTCTTTTGGATGCCCGTCCCAGGCGATGACATAATTGCCCGCCGAATCCATCGCAATCACAGGCCGCGTCAGTGAACTAAAGTTCGGTGGGTCGTCATTAACTTTCACTGATCCCAATACCGGTGCATTGCCATCCGCAGCAAACCCTCTCCGCCAAATCTCCTGTGTCCCCGAGTCTCTCACCCACACAACCACTGCCTGGCACGCATCACTCAATGCTACCGCAGGAAATCTGTATCTATCGTTACCATCACTTAAAACAAGTTCGCCTTCAACTTCGTTACCGTCGGCATCGAACAATTGTCCGCAAATAGCCTTGGCCCCGACAAGCGGTACACCTTCGCTTTCCCAGACAATCATATGCAGCCCCGAAGAGTTCATCGCAATATTCGGGCTTACCTGCTCATCAACTCTGTTGCTGTTCACAATAAACTCATCGGCTCCTGCTGCACCGTTCGCATCGAATCGCCTGCACCATATATCATTTCCATCATCACCGGGCCCCTGCCATACAACTATGAAACCTCCGGCTCCATCCGTCACCACCGCAGGCTCTTTTTGATTTCCTGCCTGAGTCTGGTTTGTCTCGATTTCACCAGTTAAAGCTGCTCCGTCTTTGGAAAACAGCCTGGCCCTTATCTCATTGGACTTGTCTTGGTAATAGCTGTGCCAGACTACGACGAAATTACCGTTAGGCTCTGCGGCTATGGCCGGATATGCCTGGTCAAGGCTGGTGCGTACATTGACAGGAAAGTCCCCTCTTGCCGAGGATGTGAATACAACCACCGCCGCTAAAATATATCTCGCTGTACTGTACAACATATAAGCCTTCGCTGAAAACCTCCACATTAAGAATAGGTATTGTACCGGCCTGCCTTCTACTGTCAACACTTCCCGAAGCTCAAGCTGAACGAAAAAAGCCGGTCACAATGACCGGCTTTTTCATTCAGTCGGGGAGACAGGATTTGAACCTGCGACCTCTGCGTCCCGAACGCAGCGCTCTAG
>CAZFHM010000174.1:0-4916 GCA_964518825.1 uncultured Pirellulales bacterium | reverse complement strand
ATATGCGCCGCCGCGGAGGTATCGAGAATAGCAATTGGCTTGTCAGCCTGCATTATATCAAGCACCGCTGCAATCAGGTAGCCCGCATTAAGCGCAACCGCCTCGCCCGGCTCTAAATAAACCTCAACTCCATAGTGCTTCTTAAAATCAATTATGAGCCTGCACAAAAGTTCAACGTCATAATCGGCCCTGGTGATATGATGTCCGCCGCCGAAATTCACCCATTTCAACTGGCCGAGGAGCCTGCCGAAGTGTTTCTCGACCGCTGCCAATGTCCGCTCCAGCGAGTCCGAATTCTTTTCGCAGAGAGTGTGAAAGTGCAGCCCGCAAACATACTCAGGCAGCTTGTCCGGCATCTGGCCAGGCCGAACACCCAATCGAGAGCCCGGCCCGCACGGATTGTATAAATCGACCTCGACCTCCGAGTGCATCGGGTTTACGCGTAATCCGATTTCTATATTTTTGGGTGATGACAAAATCTTTTTACTAAATCGCTCTAACTGTACCGTCGAGTTGAACACAATATGGTCGGCTATTGAACAAATCTCTTCAATTTCGTCCCCACGGTAAGCCGGGCCGCACATATGTACTTCGCCGCCGAACTGCTCTTTGCCCAGGCGGCATTCGTTGATACTGCTGCCGCTGGTGCCGTCGAGATATTTATTGACCGTATCGAAGACCGACCACATTGAAAAGGCTTTGAGCGCCAATAATATTTTGCAGCCGGTCCGCTCCTTAACGCTGCGCAGAACTTCACAATTCCTGCGCAGCAGGTCCATGTCAACGAGGTAGCACGGCGTCTTAACCCGCGATGCGATATTTTCTAAAGCTGTATTTGGTTCCATGGCAGGCCGTACCGATTCAAGTCTTCCATAAATGGGTCGGGGTCGAATTGCTCCATATTGAATACGCCTTTGTCTCGCCACTTGCCCGTCAGCATCATTTTTGCCCCAATCATCGCAGGCACGCCCGTGGTGTATGACACCGCGTTGCCGCCGACCTCCTTGTAACATTCGTGATGGTCGCAGACGTTATAAATCATCATTTTTTTGTCTTTACCGTCCTTGACTCCCTCGAAGATACATCCAATGCACGTTTTACCTTTATAGTTTTCCGCCAGCGAGGCCGGCTCCGGCAGCAATGCCTTTAAGAACTGAAGCGGCACGATTTTACGCCCTTCGTATTCTACCGGCTCGATGCTCGTCATCCCGACGTTCTGCAGTACGCGAAGGTGCGTCAAATATTCATCGCCGAACGTCATCCAGAAGCGGATGCGTTTGAGTCCTTTTATATTTTTTACCAGCGATTCTTCCTCTTCATGATAAAGCAGATATGCCTTTCTCGGCCCGACCTGGGGAAAATCGAACATCTGCGAAACGGACATCGGCGGGATTTCCAGCCACTTGCCGTTCTCCCAGTATTTTCCCTTTTGTGTTATCTCTCTGATATTTATTTCCGGATTGAAGTTCGTCGCGAAGGCTTTGCCGTGGTCGCCCGCGTTGCAATCGACGATATCCACGTAGTGAATCTCATCGAAATGATGTTTGGCGGCATAAGCGCAGAAGACATTCGTTACGCCCGGGTCAAACCCGCTTCCCAGAAGAGCCATGATACCGCGTTTCTTAAACCGGTCGTGATAGGCCCATTGCCACTTGTACTCGAACTTGGCCACATCGGGCGGCTCGTAATTGGCCGTATCGAGATAATCGACGCCGGTCTCCAAAGCTGCGTCCATCAAAGGCAGGTCCTGGTAGGGCAGGGCTATGTTGAGAATCATATCGGGCTTGACTTTTTTTATCAGGGCAACCGTCTGCTTGACGTCGTCGGCGTCGAGCTGCTCGATTGTGATAGGCCGACTCAATGACTCGGCTATTTTTTTGCATTTTTCCAATGTTCTGCTCGCCAGGACTATTTTGTCGAATACCTCCGGCAATTGTGCGCATTTATGCACTACGACACTGCCTACACCGCCCGCCCCGATAATCAATACCGTGCTCATTGGCGTTTCTTCCCTAAAATTCTGAGCTAAATATCTACCCAGCCACGGCTTGTTATTTTACAGCCCACGCGTCTGATTGCAACCTTCACATCCATTTGACAATCGGGCGGGCTATGTTAGAATATCTGCGTCAAGCAAAAGGACGTGCAGCAAAACAGACACAAGGAGGTCGGCAGATGGCTGTCCTGGCAGGGATTGATGAAGCAGGCTACGGCCCGTTACTGGGCCCGCTCGTCGTTTCCGCCTCGGCCTTTTCAATTCCCGATTCGCACCTCAAAACCGACCTGTGGCAGCTTCTTAAAAAGAGTATCTCCGACCATAAAAAACACCTCGCAGGCCGACTGCTTATAACCGACAGCAAAAAGGCCTACAGCCGCTCAGCGGGAGTCGGGCACATTCAGAGAACTACACTTGCAATGCTCAAGATTCTCGGCGCAGAGCCGTCCGTCCTGAACGGCCTGCTTGCCTTTCTCTGTCCCGACTGCCTCGAACGCCTGAGGACCTATCCCTGGTACTGCGACAGTGAGCCCGTGCCTCTTGTCGCTGACCGTTCCGACATAAAAATAGCTTCGGAAGTTTTTACTTCTGACACGACGCACAATGGTATCAGGCTGCTCGGTATCCAGAGCCACTGTCTCGACGTCGGATACTACAACAGACTCATCGCCACGGTGAAGAACAAAGCAAGCGTTTTGTTTTCGACTACCGCCGCGCTTATAAAATCAATCTGGGATAATTGCGAAGATAATAATATCCAGATAATAGTCGACCGGCAGGGCGGCAGGAGCCGGTACGCCAGGAACCTCCAGCGGATGTTTTCATACCTGGAGTTAGCTGTCATTAACGAATCTGAAAACATAAGCAGCTACGAATTGAAGAATGCCGGCCGAAAGATGCGAATACACTTTGTCGTCAAGGCCGACCAGAAATATATGCCGGTTTGTCTCGCTTCGATGGTCAGTAAATATGTCCGTGAATTGCTGATTGCAAGAATTAATCGTTACTTTCTAAATCACCACGCCGAACTGAAACCCACCGCAGGTTATTGGAAAGACGGCCAACGCTTCATCGCCGACATTAAAACTTATATACCCCAGGTAAAATACGACCCCAACCTCCTCATCCGCTGCAGATAAACTCTCGACTTTCACATGGGGTTTTGATTGGGCTTATCGGTTGTCTTGTTATTCTTCGCACCTTTTTGCCGGTTTGAAGGCGGCAGCCATCTTATTTCAAGATAATCACGTTTTTCGAAGGCCTTCTTCAAGAGCGCAATGAATTCCGGGCTGACTGAGTCTTTAGGTATCATTCCGAGGGATTCAACCAGCATAAAAATATCATTTGGTCCCTGTTCTGGTATATCCTTAGTCTGATTAATCATCACTCTGACATCATCTTTGGAGACTCTGCCGAGATAGGTGCAGGTGCCCGTATCGAACAAATCGAGTTCATCTTCATCTATGCTTCCGATGTCTTCGGGCGGCGGATTATCAAAAACACCCGGATAATCCGCTGCATTCTTTTGGCGCAAATTCTTTATTTTGGCAAGATTTTGCCGACGGGCCCGCTCCTGAGAGACAAACCCTACTGCAAACGCTCCTAGCGCAGGAATTATCCAGACGGGTGAATGTAACCATGTCAGGCCAAGGCAAAGTATAAAGACCCCCATCGATAGCTCACCTGTCAAGCTGACATGTCCGCCGTAGTACATCCATTGTATCGGGCGGTGAAATCCGAAAAGGCGACTAAAAGTGGCATAAGCGAGAATTCCCGAACCAACAGTAATGAAAATGTAAATCAGGATTTTATCACCCATTGCCAGGTTCTCTTTGTGTGTTTTATTTGTGTTCCCTGTGAATTCAGTGGTTAGACTTTTAAGACTGCGGCGGCTTTTAGTTGAGAGTGCTTGATTCGCAGGAGCACCTCATTGGCCTCTTCAAGAGCAAATTCTTCAACCGTCGGGTTTATTCCGATTTCGGCGGCTATCGGCAGGAATTCCTCTGCGTCGGCCTTGGTAACATTCGCAACGCTTTTGATTTCCTTTTCCAGCCAGAGGTATTTTGCATAGTCCAGCGCCGGAACCGGCGTCTCCTTGCGTATCGCGTTGATAACCAGTCGGCCGCCTCTTTGCATAACTTCAAGAGCATCACGGATACATTCGCCCACCGGCGTGAAATCCAGGGCCTTATCCAATAGGGCAGGAGGCGCATCACCGCTGTTGCCCGTCCAATCAGCACCTAAACTCTTTGCCAAATCAATATGTTCCTGTGTCTTGGTGAATACATAAACGGGACTGTTTGGAAACTTGTGCTTGATAACCTGAATCAGAATATGGGCACACGCACCGAAGCCGTACATTCCTATCACCTGCCCATCGCTTATATCAGCCAGACGCAGCGCACGATAGCCGACTACTCCGGCGCACAATAGCGGGGCAGCCTGCAAATCTGAAAATCCATCCGGCAGCTTATACGCAAAATCCTGTCTGATTACCATATACTCCGCGTAGCCGCCGTCGGTGTCCTTGCCCGTCCACTTAGCAGATTCGCAGAGATTTTCATTTCCTCTTTTACAGAAATCACACTTGCCGCAGCTCGAATACAGCCACGTCACCCCGACCCTGTCACCGATTTCGAATTTTTTAGCATCGACTCCTCTTTTAGAGACTACCCCCACGACCTGATGGCCCGGCACAATGGGATTTTTGCCCGTTTCAAGCCGACCCTCAGCCTCATCGAGGTCGGTATGACATGCGCCACACACAGTTACCTTAATAAGGATTTCATCGGCTGTGGGTTTGGGAACTGGTATGTCATCCGAATAAAGCGGCCTATCTTCTATTGGCGCCGGTTTACTGAGAAGCATTGCCCTCATCAGCGATTTCCTTTTTTAGTTGTTTTTCGAAGACTTTGTTATC
>CAZFHM010000173.1:0-4926 GCA_964518825.1 uncultured Pirellulales bacterium | reverse complement strand
AGGATTCCTGTCGGCCCCCAGGGGACTTGCCGAACTGCTGGCGCTGGTCAAAGCATAACTAACCAAAGTTTTGCTCTGGTTAGTGTGGCTGAACGGCATATGATACGAGTAGCTTACATATTCGCCGGGCCACAGGGTACCATTGCTACCGTCGCCGAAATCCCAGACATCAGCCAAATTGGTGGCCTCCGTGCTTGTCGAATCCGACAACTTGAAAACGGCAGAGCCTATGTCTCCTTTGCAGATAAATATCTTCGGTGTTCCGTCGGTGTACTTGATTAGCAAGTAAAAGCACGAGGTAATAGTCGCCGGCGCTTCCACGGGTGCGCCAAAAGCCTTCGGCTCGGGGTTCTCATCGCCCACCTGCAGATAGTCCCAGACCGCTATCTTGCCCTTGGTGCTAAAGGCCCAGCGGCTTTTTCTGCCGCCGGCCCGCGGGAAATCCTCGTCGTTGTCGTTGGAATAGACAGTCATCGATTTGCCGATGGCTGACAGGTTGGTACCGCACATAATACGCTGCGCCAAGCGCCTGACCTGCGCAAGGGCGGGCATCAGAATGCCCATCAACAGCGCTATGATCGCGATAACGACCAAGAGCTCCACTAATGTAAAACCTTTTCGTTTCATCTTGATTGTCTCCTAAATACTTTCGAAGAAACCCGCTTCTTGCAGTCGTTTCTGGGCACGAAAAATTTTTAAAAATGACTGCTGTTAACCGCCGAACCGGACGCCTGAATCTTACGGATCTCTTCTGCTAATAGATTCTTCGCCCAAAAACGCCTATTTAAGACGTCGCCCGGACTTACCGGCAGCGATATTTCTCATGGAAAATTGCACATTCACCGATGCACGAAAAAACCCTATGCTTTTGTCATCGGCAGGCAGGCTTGAGATATGAAACCTTGAAGAAATATTATGATGGCTAACTGATATATATAACAAACTCGGCATCAGCCATACCTGTCAGTATTACTCTAACACAACCCCAACCCCATTGTCAACAAAATTTCGAATTATTTCTCGGTCCTTCTTGAAAAAAAAGGCCCTGTCTATAATACTGTTTAATTCGTATAATCCTGTAATATAAGGGCTTAAAGGGCAATTAATGACCGAGATTAGCTTCGCCAAGGCAAAAAAATTGCTGCAAAACCACCGGCAGGTGCTCCTGCTGAGATTCTGGGACCAATTAGACGCCCGGCAGCAACAGGGCCTGCTGGCCCAGATTACACAGCTCGATTTGCTCCAAATCGACACATGGATCGCCGATATCGTGCTAAAACCCGCTTCTTCCGGCATCAGGGACGGTTTCGAGCCTGCCCCTTATCACCGGGCCGGGCCTGCAAACCAACAGCACCAACGGCTATATACAAAAGCGATTGAGCTCGGCAAAGAAGCAATCCGCCGAGGCAGGGTCGCCGCTTTTATCGTAGCGGGCGGTCAGGGGACCCGGCTGAGTTTTGACGGACCTAAAGGCGATTTCCCCATCAGCCCCGTAAAGAACAAGACACTGTTTAGGCTTTTTGCCGAACAAATTGCAGCAGTTTCAAAGAAATACGCGCTCGAGATGCCCTGGTACATCATGACAAGCCCTCTCAATTACCAGGTAACTTGTGAATTATTCGAAGAAAACGACTACTACGGCCTTGCACCGGCAAACGTCTTCATATTTCAGCAGGGCACTTTGCCCAACTTCAGTCCCGACGGCAAAATCCTGCTCGCCGACAAGGCGACAATCGCCTGTTCGCCCGACGGGCACGGCGGAAGTCTAAAGGCCCTGTATAAAAGCGGCGCTATAGATGATATGAAAAAACGCGGCGTCGAATACATCAGCTACTTCCAGGTCGATAACCCGCTTATAAATATATTCGACCCGCTGTTTGTCGGGCTGCACGTGCTCGACGAATCCGAAATGTCCTCGAAGGCACTGCGCAAGACAGGCCCCGAGGAAAAGGTAGGCAACTTCTGTCTTATCGACGGCAAAGTGACCGTCATCGAATACAGTGACCTTACTGACGAGCTTGCGCATAAAAAGAAACCTGACGGCTCGTATATATTCGAGCTGGGCAGTATTGCAATTCACATGATAAGTACTGATTTCGTCGAGAGGCTCAACGCCGAGGGCTTAGCCCTGCCGCTGCACCGGGCCGTCAAGGAAATTACCAATATTGATGATGACGGAAACCTTGTAGAGTCCAAAGGCATCAAACTGGAGACCTTTGTGTTCGACGCCCTGCCGCTTGCAAAAAACTCCATGATTCTGGAAACACTTCGCGACGAGGAATTCGCGCCGGTTAAAAACGCGACGGGAACAGACAGCGCCGAATCGGCGCGGCGAATGATGGTCGAACGATGGGCGGGCTGGCTCGAAGAGGCGGGCGTGACGGTGCCGCGAAAGGCCGACGGCTCGGTCGATGCAAAAATCGAAATAGCTCACAGCTTCGCTTTGGAGCGAGACGACCTTAAAAACAAGCTGAGCGAAATACCCAAAATAAAACCGGGCCGGGAAATTTACCTGCAATGAGCAAAAAAGAACTGAGCAATTACCAGCAGGACGTAGTGAATAACTACTACGCGAACCTTGACGCGATATGTCTGCAGAGGCTCGGCGAACTGGTGACGGAGCTTTACCTGGCCGAAAGCGACGCAAAGAAACAACGACTATGGCAGCGTGTTCACAAGACTATGCTGAACCTGAAAATCTTCCCCGCCATAATCGACCACATCATGCAAAAGCAGGACGTCCAAATCCTCGCCAAAAACCTGAACGACTGGCAAAAACCAAAAAAACGAAAGTAGTAACTGCAGGCAAAACTCTACGATGGCAACAGCGCCGGTTAATCAGCGATACAGTCAGCCTGTATGTTCTTCAAGCAACTGACGCAAGTACTTGTTTTCACGGCGTGTCGCTTCGAGGTCAAAGACTTGATACTTGATACAAATCCGCAGATAGTCCAGGGATTCCTGCAGCCTGTCGACGCTTTTCTGGAGCTTTTTGTGACTGTCCTGTGCCTGCCTGGCCAGCTCTGCAAGCTTGTTGTACTTCGGGTCGGGACAGGCCCCGAATTCAGCCACCAGCTCCTGAAGTTTCCTCTCAAGGTTAAACTCTTCCATCGCCCATTCCCCTTCCATCTTCATCGCCGTGTTGCATACCGCCTCGGCCCAGACGCCTTGCGAAGCCGGTACGATAAACAGTGCAAAAACCGTACCATCCACAACGTAAGTTCCTCCAAAACCGCGGCCTTGCGCAACACGGCCAATTATGGACTTCCAGGGTCGTAATGTGTAATGTTCGTATGGACCGTTACGAAACGGCACGATGTGCAAAATATAATGATTAAACCTGTGCGTTGATGAATATAAACATCCGCAGTTTAGTCATTCGGCCGACAATCGCCTAAAAACAGCAGCACAGCCGAATTACAAGGCGTGTTGTTATTTGTAAACACGCGCGTTGCTCAAATACGCCTTTAGCCTCTATATCAGGGCCCCAAACAGGGATTTTTTGCCCGGCAAAGCCAAACTACACCGTGTCCGATTTTGACAATTAATGCAATTGGTACTATAATATTACTGCAGGTCCATTGGACATTTTGAAAGGGAGTATATATGGCCTTTTCCAAAGACTCCGGCTCACCGTATCTGAAGTGGTATCTCGTCATCATCTACCTGGCGGTGCCCGCCATCATTCTGCTTGCGTTTTTCAGCGACTTTTTCGAGACCGAAAAGCCCGGCCAGATTCCACAAGTGGTCTGGCTGTCTGGGGGCATACTGCTGCTGTTTGCGATAATCCTGACACTGGCAAAAACGATTAAGCTGTCGGGCCAACTCGAAGAGAATATCGACAAGCTCGAAAGACTCGCCGAAGCCCAGGAAAAAAACCGTGCGACGCTGGAACAAATCACACAGAGCCTGCGCCTGAGTGACCCGGCAAAAGCTATTGTTTACCGCGACGCCGACGCTGCGGCAATTCGGGAAGCCGTTTTCAATAAGCTTCAAAATAAGGAGTCGGACGAGGCCGGCAGGCTCATCGATGAATTGGCGGCCACGGGTCGGTATAAAGAGCTTGTCAAGCAGCTCCGCGCCGAAGCCGAGAGCTTTCTCGGCTCCGACGACCAGGAAAAAGAGGACCAGCTTATTGCAAATATCGAGAACCTGTTTGGTGAGTACCAGTGGGGCAAGGCATCGACGCAGATTGAAAATCTAATAGCGGCTTTTCCAAAATCCGAGCGGGCAAAGCAGATGCGTCAGAAGCTGATTGACCGCAAGGAGGACCGCAAAAAGGTGCTGCTCAATCTATGGGACGACGCAGTAAAACGCCAGGCCACGGAACGCAGCCTGGAGATATTGCGAGAGCTGGATATGTACCTGACACCGAACGAAGGGCTGGCGCTGCAGGAGGCTGCGCGAGATGTTTTCAGAAACAAGCTGCATAATATAGGAGTTCAGTTCTCGATTGCCGTTTCGGGCAGGCAGTGGCAAAAGGCCCTCGACGTAGGCCAGCAAATTGTCCGCGATTTTCCCAACAGTCGCATGGCCCAGGAAATCCGCGAGCGGCTCGAGGTCCTCAAGCAGCGCGTCCGCGAAACTGGGAAGTAGTCGCCTGCGACGGATAAAAATACGGGCATAAAAAAAACCGCCGTCTGAATACGACGGCGGTTTTTCATATTCACTTCAAAATTGTAAATCAATGCAGCTCGAACAGTGATTGTGTTTTAATCATCGAGACCTGGTCCGGATAAGCCGCGAAAGAATGGATATGCAGCTCACCTCTGCGTGCCTCGAAGTCGATATAACAGAACGGCTCGAGGCCGCTGACCCTCATTTCCGGGAAATTGAAGAATATGCCGCGATTGCGGGCGAAACGTTCCAGGTCAATATGGCTTTGCCGGTACAGATTCGGGCTCATCCGCTCAATCTGAAAATCGG
>CAZFHM010000172.1:0-4927 GCA_964518825.1 uncultured Pirellulales bacterium | reverse complement strand
GGATACGGCAAATTTCTGGCAATTTTATAAAAAGATGCCATCAAATCAATTTGTTCATTTGTAAAGGTGACGATATGCCATACATCCTCTCCTTCGCCCCTAGTTTCATGTTTATTAGCTAGCTTGGCAAGTTCAACTGCTTGCGGATATCGCTTACTTTTAGAAAAACCAAAGTGTATTTTATACGAATCGGACATCATGACTCAATCATAGAAGATAGGGGGCAGTCTATCTTTATTCCCTTTTATCAGCCTCATCTCTCGTTTGAATTTTCCTTCCACCTTTGCGTTTAGAATGATTTATAATGTATTCATGCCGATACAACATATAGTTTATTCGATAAAACCGCGTGAAGACCTCAGATATATTGTTCAGAAGGTCTTCTATTTTGATATTAAGCGGCCACGACACTTGAATAGAACCGAAATCTTCATAAACATCTTCAACATCAATATCGTTTTCATTTTGTTGTGCTGCAAATAGTATGCAGTGTCGGGCTAATCTAAAAAGATTACTTTTTACCTTTTTTTTCGCTTGCAAGGTAAGACGTGAAGGGCAATTAGGCATGGAGTTTTCTTCGAAAACAAATTTGCCATATTGATTGAGTTCCAGAATATTTTTCCAGAACTCGTCAGGCATACGGCTAATATGTTGCGGAAAAAGAAAAGCGGTTTCAATATTAAACTCAATGTTCAGCCAGGTATAAAAACGAATACCATATTGAAGCTTATTTGAACGGACCTCCAAAACATTGCCACTATGGAATAGTTTCCAGCTATCGTTGGGAGTTGTTCTGCGAGCGACCTCGGTAAGAATATCGGCCATAGTATCAATGTATCCTTTAAAAAGTTCAATGTTGTTTGCAGAGTCCTCTTCGTGCTGAAAAGAGCTGAAATACTGTTCTATATTAGCCGCCCATTTAATAAGTTTATTTGCTGAAAATTCCATATAATAACGACCTCTATAATTTCTTAACCGGTCTGCGGCAAAACTTCGATGCTCTGTCGACTCCTAACGGTAATAAGGAAATTATAAGCTGAAACGGCAGAAAAAAGCAAAAAGAAAGGGAGGACGAATCGAAGCGATCGACCCTTCGACTGTGCTCAGGACAGGCCCTTCGACTTCACTCAGGACGGGTAGTATATCCCCAGGGAAGTTGAGATAAGCGTATTGGCTGTTCCGTCTTCGTCCTTCGGACTTCGCCGCGACAGGGGTATGTTAAATAATCAGTGTTCTGTAATTAAAACGATATTACTTTTTTGGGAAATTCAGGTAAGCATATTCTCCGTGGTATTTTTTGGCGGCTGCGTCGTAGGCCTTGGCGGCTTCGACCTCGTCGTCGAAAACTCCGATGTGTATTTTTTTGCGGTTGTGTCGCAGGCCGGCCACCCATTTGCCGTGATATTTGCTCCAGTAAACTCCTTTGTATTTTGACGTACAATTGCCTGCTTTGGGTTTGTTATTTACGGCGTTCTGCTTGTAGGTAACTATTCTGAGATTTTCCTTTCTATTGTCCCGGCCGTCGTGATTTATATGGTGCACTAACATACCCTTGGGCGGGTTCATTAACTGGCGATGCATGTGAATGATTGAAAAGCCGTTCTCGATGCGAACAGCGTATTGGGTATTTTTGAATTTCATAAGGTACCAGTCGTATTTACTGAGCGATTCGTAATCCTCAGGGTCAACTTTTGCGTACTGGCCCGGTCCGAGCCTGATGAGCCGGTATGTGTGGCTATGGCGCAGCAGGCGGTATTTGAGTATTATCGCGACGGCGGCCGAGTAAAGCAGGCGGGGGATTGGAACCGGAATTGTAAGTTTGAGCAGAGGCATTAATTGTCCGGCAGGTTGGGTTGCTGGCAATTTCGCGAAAGCGTGTATTTAATGCTTATGATTTAATGGATACCTGCTTTCGCAGGTATGACAAATTCAGCGGCGAGCGTAAATGCTGTGGAGAACTGAACTTATATGCTCGCTTAGATTTGAATTTAACTATTATTATAACTTAACCACATTTTAAGTGGTTACCAAACTTTTGTCAAACAAAAAATCTAAATTTTTTGAAAAAAAATGACATCGGGCCTTGTGCCATAAAAATCTTGTCTGAGGGGGGCATTTCGGTATAATCGCGACGATTCGGGAATCATATAATCGAGCGTTACGACTTTGTTTTGACGCTGATTGCGCTGATTAACGCAGATTAACGAGAACTCAGTCAGCAGTGAAATCTGCGAAATCTGTGTCTATGTTCTATAAGACTTTGTAAGGAGAAACCTCACGATGGCAGCGAAAATCTATTACCAAAAAGACGCTCCGCTAAAACCCCTCAAAGGCAAAAAGGTAGCGGTTATCGGTTACGGCAGCCAGGGCCATGCCCACAGCCAGAACCTCCGCGACAGCGGAATTAAGGTAGCAGTGGCGGAGCTCAAAGGCACGGACAATTATAAGCTGGCCCAGAAGAGCGGCTTCAAGCCCGGCGATATCAAAACGGCGATGAAGGACGCAACGCTGGTAATCGTGACCGTGCCGGACGAGGTACAGGCGAAGGTCTATGACTCGCAGATTAAGCCTAACCTTGTTAAAGGTCAGACGCTCGGTTTCTGTCACGGGTTTAACATCCACTTCGGATATATCAAGCCTCCGGCCGGTGTTAACGTCGTGATGATTGCTCCGAAGGGGCCTGGCCATTTGGTCCGCAGCGAATATGAAAAGGGCGGCGGCGTGCCCTGTCTTGTCGCGGTCAAGAAAGACGCGACCGGCACTGCGAAGAAAATCGCGCTTGCCTGGGCCAACGGTATCGGCGGAGCACGCGCCGGCGTCATCCAGACAACGTTCAAGGAAGAGACCGAGACGGATTTGTTCGGCGAGCAGGTAGTATTGTGCGGCGGACTGACGAGTCTTATCAAGGCCGGGTTCGAGACATTGGTCAAGGCTGGCTATCAGCCGGAGATTGCATACTTCGAATGTATGCATGAGGTCAAGCTCATCGTCGATTTGATGTACCAGGGCGGCATGAGCTATATGAGGTATTCGATAAGCAACACGGCTGAGTACGGCGACCTGACCAGGGGCAAGAGAATCATCACAGGCAAGACCAAGGCCGAGATGAAAAAGATTCTTTCCGAGATTACCAGCGGCAAATTCGCGGCTGAGTGGGTCAAAGAATATAAAGGCGGTCTGAAGAAGTTCAATAAGCTGTATAAGGATGATTATAATCATAAGATTGAACGGGTCGGCAGGAAGCTGCGTAAGATGATGAAGTGGATTAACGCAAAGGAAGTATAAACTCGATGCAGTGAACCACGTTGGGTTCACAGATAAATTTGCATTGTTCTGAGAGGGTAATACGGTGAACAAGACCAGGATATTGTTTCTGTTGAGTGCGGTGTTGTGTTTGGCACTTTCTTCCGGCTGCTGGCTGATAGACTTGAAGGATTTCGTTGCGCCCGAAGGCCCGCCCAAGCTCAAGGAAATAGCCAGGACGTATTACCTGACCGAGCTGCGGCACAGCACGGCGGCCGACGTGCTGCCGTTGATTTACATGCCGGAGTATTCGCTTCTGAGTCAGAGTACCAGTATCCTTGCAGCACAGGGCGAAAAGAAAAGAGGCTATAAGCTGTGGTTTACAATGGTCAGCTTCGACGAGAACGACCTGCTCGCCAAGCGAAAATACCTGATGATTGCGGATGAAAAGCCGAAGGTCTTAATACCGACCCAGCCGTGGGCGGGATTTCGGTTTGACGGCAGGCTTGTGCTCGAAGGCAAGGTTCTCGAAGAACCTTACGCAGATGAAAACGCAAGACGAGTCGCTATGCTCAAATTCGCACGGGAGGCGATACACGACGATATTGCCGAAGTCAGGGAAGACAACAAGAACTATGATGTATGCGGTGCGATGATAAACCTGTCGCTTGAGACTGTGCTGACTATGCTTGACCATTCACCTGCTCTTGCGGCAAAGCTCAGCGACGCGAAGGGTCTGGACTTTGAGCAGCGCAGCTTCGACAGCGGCAAAATCGGGATGACCAGCGATGAAAGGACGATGACTATAAGGATTCGCTTAGGTTCATTTACAGGCAGTTTCGAAAAGGTCGAAGAGTTCGACTACTCGCAGGAAACCGAAGAATCCGAACAATAAAGAAAAGAGCGGGTCCGTAAGCCGAGTTCTGTTTTAGCGATCATTTATCTGGGACCCGATTTGCATCGGGACTCGAGCGACCTACCCGCCGGATTACACTCCGGGCAAGAGTCAGGAATCTGTAGCGCTTACAGATTCCAACCGGCATACTTGGTCTTGCAGGCGGTGGGGTTTACCCTGCCGTCGCTGTCACCAGCGATGCGGTGCGCTCTTACCGCACCATTTCACCATTGCCTTTTCCCGCAAAGCGGGAAAGTGGGCTGTGTATTTTCTGTGGCACTTTCCCTGAAGTCGCCTCCGATGGCCGTTAGCCATCACCGTGCCCTGTCCTGCTCGGACTTTCCTCCCCGCACCTGCTTTAAACAGAAAAGCAGAAATTCGAAATCCTAAATCCTAATCTCTAAACAAATTCAAAATTTGAAATTCAAATGTTTAAAACGACCTTATTTGAGACATTTGGGCTTTAGTCATTAGAAATTATTTCGAGTTTCGAGATTCGATATTCGGATTTACCTGCTTTGCTATGCAAAGCAGGTGCGGGGCGACCGCCCGACCCACTCTTTTAATTGCCAATGAACTGCTTAGAGTATTATACCAGAAAAAAGCGGTTAAGTCCTGCGTATTACTTCGATGCGTTTCTGGAAATGTTCGTTGTCGGTCTCGGGATAGTCTCTTCTGGAGTGTACGCCGCGGCTTTCCTTTCTCTGTCGGGCGGCCTGGGCTATCAGTAGGCTGATAGTGAGCATATTCTGGCACTCCCAGCCGGCCGGTGAATCGAAGACCTTGTCC
>CAZFHM010000171.1:0-4948 GCA_964518825.1 uncultured Pirellulales bacterium | reverse complement strand
CTTTTCACGTGTCAGAAGCCCCATTTTGATAAGAATCCTGCCAAGTGTCCTGCTCTGGAGCTGCTCGACCGGCGGCATTTTGATTGTATTTGCCTTTGCCATTCTAATCATCCCCAATCAGAAGGTCTTTTTCTATTTATTATTATATTCTCTTAACCTGAATGTTCAACTGTAATTATCAATTAGACAACCGGTTTACTCCATTGCTGCTTGCCTTGTAATCTTAACTCGCCACTTACGATAAGGTTTTATTTTACATAAACTTACGCGCATTCTGTTTTGTTAGCGGCGGAGTTTAAATAATAATTTCTAATCTACCCGGTAGAAAATTTTTTTCAGACCGGGGAAAGCGACACCCCCATAAGCAATAGTACAAAACGCCCTATAATTATCGGGCCGTACTATGTACGCAGGATAGGCCCAACCTCGTCAAGGCCTTTCTTCTTGTCCTTGCCGCGAGCTGCATCCGCCTTTGTCTTGGCCTTATCCTGGAGCATACCGGGCTGCCTGGCCTTGTCCAGCATCTCCTGTAGTGTAATACGCCCCTCGTCGTAGAGCTGCCATAAATGCTCGTCCAGAAGCTGCATTCCCAGTTTCTTGCCTGTCTGGATGCTTGAGTCGATACGATAAGTCTTATTCTCCCGGATAAGGTTGGCAATAGCGGGCGTAACGACCATAAACTCGTAGGCCGCCACACGGCCCCGGCCGGTTGCCAGAGGGCAAAGGGCCTGGCTCAGAACCGCTATAAGGTTACCGCTGAGCTGTGTGCGAATCTGTTCCTGCTGGTTCGGCGGAAAAACGTCTATAAGACGCGTTATAGTACCTGCCGCACTTGTGGTATGGACCGTACTGAACACAAGGTGGCCGGTTTCAGCGGCCCGGACAGCCGCTTCAATCGTCTCGAGGTCACGAAGCTCGCCGACCATGATTACATCCGGGTCCTGACGAAGCACACGTCTCAGTGCCTCGCTGAAGCTTGGAACGTCGTTGCCGACCTCGCGTTGATTGATGATTGATTTCTTGTGATTATGATAATATTCGATAGGGTCTTCTATCGTCACAATATGGTGGTCGAGGTTTTCATTGATGTAGTTGACCATAGTAGCCAGGGTCGTGGTCTTGCCGCAGCCGGTAGGTCCGGTCACCAGGAACAGCCCGCGAGGCCGTCGGCACAAAGCGGCACATATTTTCGGCAGGCCTATCTCTTCGAAACTCATAATTTTCGAAGGAATCAGACGCAGTACCAGTGTGGTGTTCCCCTTTTGTTTGAATACAGCTACACGGAATCGCCCCTGGTCTCCGAAGGCAAAGCCGAAGTCCGTACCGCCTTCCTCCTGGAGTTCCTGCTGATTTCGTTCGGGCGTAATACTTTTCATCAGGGCCGTTGTATCATCAGGCTCGAGAACCTTGGTCTCCAGTGACCGCAGGGAACCGTGAATACGTATAACGGGCGGCCGCCCCACCGTCAGGTGTATATCAGACCCCCCCTGTGACACACAGGCCTGCAGGAGTCTGTCCATATTAACTGTTGCCATCTAAATATCCTCAACTAATACAACTATTATCCAACACCTTCGGTTTGTGCAGTTCTTGCAACTTCTTCGGCTGTGGTAATTCCGTTGAATATTTTAATCTTGCCGTCGAGCAGCAGGGTCCGCATTCCTCCGGCAACCGCCGCTCTGCGTAAATCCGTCGTGGGAGCCTTGGAAAATGCAAGCTCTCTCAGCTCGTTGTTCATCTCGACCATTTCAAAGATACCAATACGCCCCTTGTATCCCGTACCCTGGCACTTGCTGCAGCCGGTACCTTTATACAATGTGTGTTTTTTGCAGTCCTCAGGGGTAATATTCAAAAGTTTAAGGTAGCTTGGGTTCGGGTTTTCGTTAATCACCTTACAACTGTCGCAGATAACTCTTATAAGCCGCTGGGCCATAATCGCCTGGATAGAGCTGGCTACAAGGAACGGTTTGACGCCCATATCGATAAGACGCGTTATTGCACCTATGGCGTCGTTCGTGTGGAGCGTACTGAAGACCAGGTGGCCCGTAAGTGCCGCCTGAATGGCGATATCCGCCACGACGCCGTCACGAATTTCACCCACGAGGATGATATTCGGCGCCTGACGCAGCATAGCTCGCAAAATCCTGTCGAACGTCAGACCGATTTCGTCACGCACCTGGCATTGATTCATACCCGCAAAGCTATATTCGACCGGGTCTTCGGCTGTGATTATCTTCTTGTCCGGACGGTTCAGCTCCTGAAGCGCCGCATAAAGGGTTGTAGTCTTACCGCTACCGGTCGGCCCTGTTACAAGAAAGATACCGTTGGGTCTTTTGATGATTTTCTGGAACCTCTCGTAGTCATCAGCCTCGAAGCCGAGCGACTTGATACCGATATTCACCGCGTCCGGCCGCAAAATACGAAGCACGATACTTGGCCCGTGATAACCCGGCAGGGCCGAGACGCGAAAATCAATATCCTGTTCATCAATCTCCCGTTTTATTCGGCCGTCCTGCGGCAGCCGCTTCTCCGCGATGTCCATACCGGATAAAATTTTGAATCGAGTAACCAACTGCGCCTGCATATTTTTCGGTATATTGTCCTTTTCAAGACACACGCCGTCAACGCGGTATCTCACACGCACACGGTCGGCCATCGGCTCGATGTGGATATCGCTGGCCCGCATATAATATGCGTTGTCTATGATGAGGTTTGCAAGCTTTACAATAGGTCCGTCATCGATACCACCGGCCTGTTGTATTCTCAGGGCCTCAGCCTGAAGCTCGTGTCCCGCTTCGGCCAATTCGGCCGCTGTGGCGTCGATACTATGCTTAAGCTCATCGGATTCCTGCCGTGAGGCCTGGTCGAACTGGTCCTGAATTAGCTGTCGAATCTTGTCAGGATTACCAAGATGGCAATCGAGATCCTTGTTCAGTCGCAGCCGCAGCGTATCCATCATATCCAGGTCCATCGGGTCGCTGATAGCCAGCTTGAGACGGCCGTTATCCATCCCCAAAGGCAGTACATTGTACCGCCGCATCAATTCTTCGCTAATCAGCTCCGTGGCGTTTTGTGGGATTGAGATGCTGTCGACGTCGACGTAATGCAGGCCGTGCTGTTTGGCGAGCGCCTTGATAAGCGTTTCTTCGCCAATCAGTCTCTTCTCTATCAGCAGCTGGCCGAGTTTTTTACCTGAGCTTTTGGACTCTTTAATAGCCGCAAGCAAAGGTTCCTTCGGCACGACACCGGCTCGGTAGAGAATTTCTCCCAAGTGTCTGCTTTTTTTTGCCATTTCTGCGGTGCCTTAACCCCAAGCCCCACTTTGCACTAATTATACCACAATTCAGTATGTCAGTCAAACCGGGTTTGGCGTTCATATATTCCGCCGTAATAAATCCAAAGCCGCATTCGCCGCTCTTTTTCGGACGCTTTGCCTGTCCGAGCCAAAAACAAACCTTTCTACACGGATTGCGTCGCCCTTGGCCAAGCCTATGTAAACAAGTCCGACGCTTTTATCGGCTGTTGCCCCGCCCGGCCCGGCTATACCTGTTATGGCGACGGCATAATCGGACCCTGCCTTGCGTCTTGCCCCGGCCGCCATAGCGGCGGCAACCTCTTCACTGACCGCACCTTTTTTTTCGATAAGCTCCGGGTCGATTTCCAGTTCCCGCACTTTTGCCTGGTTGCTGTACGTGACCCAGCCGCACAGAAAGTAACTGCTCGAGCCGGGCACATCGGTCAGGAGCTTTGCCACAAGGCCTCCCGTGCACGATTCAGCAACAGCTACGCTCTTTTTCAATTCGGTCAGCCTGATTCGAACCGCTTCGGGCAAGCTGATATCATCTTTGGCAAAAACAACATCACCGAGAATAGCTGCTATTTCCTGCTGTTCGCTATTAGCCGCCGTATCTGCTTGTGCCTTGGTATTTGCTGCAGCGATTATATGCACTGTAATTACGCCGTCGCGAACGGTGATATTCACAAGAGGATTGCGCCCTCGCTCCATGCGCTCGCCGAGCAGCTCGGCTATATTCGATTCGCCCATGCCGCAGCACTTTAATTTGCGGACCACTATAGCTTCTCGACCGTCCAGCTCAGTCAGTTTGGGCAGGACGTATTGCTCGAACATCTGCTTCATTTCAAACGGAACGCCCGGCAATGCAAACAGCATCTTTGCTCCATCGATGTGCATTATGCCCGGCGCCGTTCCAATCTCATTTTTCAACGCCCATGCACCTTCGGGAATATAAGCCTGCACTCGATTTCGCTGCGGCATCTGCCTGCCGCGACCGGCAAAAAAATTCTCGATGACAACAAGCGATGCCTCATCCAGTTTAAGCTCTTTGCCGCAGTATCTACTTATAGCCTGCCTTGTAATATCGTCATCGGTCGGCCCCAGTCCACCCGTGGTCAAAATAATATCTGCTTCACTACCTGCCGCCCGAAGCGCCCCTGCGATATCATCATTATCATCACCGACTATACGAACCGCCGATACAGGTATACCGATTGAAAGCAGCCTTTCACACAGGTATGCCGAATTCGTATCGACCGATGAGCCGTTCAGCAGTTCATTGCCTATACTGACGATACTCGCCCTTACCACCTTCACAGCTCAATCACCGCCTTTATTACCCCGTCACGATACCCTTCGACGATATCGAAGGCTTCTTCAGCCTGTTCCATTTCGAACCGGTGCGTCAGCATAAAGTCTATTTCTGCTTTGCCGGTGGTTACAAGCTCTATCGCTTTTTCATCGCAGCGATTTTGCCTGCGTATGTTCATAATTGTAATTTCCTTGCGACGTGCTTTGTCGACGGCAAATGTAAATCGTTCGAATCGCGGTATTCCCACTATCGCAAGTATTCCGCCCGGCCGCAGCACTTCAATCGCCTCATCCAGTGTACTCTGCCGGCCTGCACATTCAATTGCAACGTCCACTCCCGCC
>CAZFHM010000170.1:0-5008 GCA_964518825.1 uncultured Pirellulales bacterium | reverse complement strand
CAGACCTGTAACTGTGAACCGTAAATCGCATTTGCCCGTGCAAAACCGGTGTCGGTCGTTGTGGTAATCAGGATTTCGTATTCGCCGAATTTTTTTGTCAGCTGCTCCACGATGGTTCGGGTCGCGTTGACCTCGCCGACACTTACTGCGTGAATCCAGATGCACTTTTTGTCAGGATACTTTCTGATTATTTTGCCGAATCGATGCCCCCAGCCCTTCCGGTAGCGGTCATATCGCAACCGGCGATAAATCAGCACGGGGCTGTACCCGGCCGCGACCAGAATGTAAATAAAATCCATTAAGTACTTCATTGGCGATTCCTGTTGCACGAACCGGCTAAATCATATTGGCCGTCTTTCGATGTGTCAAAACAAATGCTGTGTGCGAGCGGTTAAGGTGTGACGGCCTGCTGCCAGTATTTGGCAAGCTCGGCAAAATCGTGGAAATTGATGATAGCGTCGCTTACCATATCGGCCTGTGAGTTCCAGTTTGGCGAGAGGGGGTTCGCCAGCCAGGCCTGAGCGAAAACAGCCAGGTCGAGCAAATTGACCGAGCCGTCGCCGCCGGCCGGTGCGATATCCCCCGGAAGGCCCGGCGGCAGAAACGCAAACTTTATATATGGCTGGTCCTGACCGAACAGTCCGCCTCCGCGTATGTAAAAGTCCATATCAACGAAAAGATTCATCCCGATTATACCGTCGAGGGTGCCGCCTTCGGGCGAGTCCACGTCAAGAACAACTACCGGTACGTTGCTGAAGGCAAGCCACTGGGGTGTGGCGCTTATTTCGAACAGGTCGATGTAATAAGCGTCTGCGATTGTGACGGCGCCAGTGATATCGGATATCTCGACGTAGAAGTCAGGGTCGTTTTGCAGCAGCTCGAGCTCGGCTGCCAGTGATTCGCTTATGACGGTTATCTGTGCACCGGTATCGAACATAAAGTTTTTTTGCTGTGATGTTCTGCTACCGTGTGCCAGGTCGGTCCGCGTGGCAAAGAACAAACTCTGCGGAACGTCAAGCGATGTGCCGAAAACCACCGATGGCGTCGTCGGTTCACCGTCACCTTCGGGACATTCCTCGCCAAGAATCTCAAAGCAGGGGAAATACTGCACGGCATATGCGGTGGAAGGACGCAGCTCGAGGTATATCTTATTCGAATAGTCCGGGATTGAGTCGCTGCTGTGCTGATAAAGTCGTATGTTGGGACTTGTAATATCACTGTTGTCAACGGTCAAGCTCACCATCCTGCTGTTTTCGATGACTGTGGTGTAGAAAAAGGCCAGCGGCGAGCCAACGACAGTCGGCAGATTCGGAGATTCGACGATGTCTCCGATGATAATAGCCGCGTTGCTTTGGCCGACCATATTGGAGTCGTCCGCGAGAAGGGTATTTGCGTCGATTGCCTCGAGGCCGTCGGTAAATATCCCGAGCGGCTGGCTGACAAGTGCGTTGATATTGTGTGTGGCGCCGATGAGGGTGACTGGAAAGGAAGTGACAAGGTCGGCGTCATAAATACCTGTGGTCAGAGCGTCGTAGACGTTAATGACATGCGCGCTTGCGCCTGTATCGAAAATGCCGATTGCATAATCGGACTCGGGACTGCCTGTAAGGTAATTGCCGACGACAGAATATTGCGAGTAGACATCCACGTCGTATGGTTCGGAGCTTTTATCTGTAACCGCAACTGTAACGTAGGGAACAAACCCGTCAATAGGCGGCGAGTTAATCACATTTTCGAATACTATCGCCTCGGTGACTTCGCCCGTCATCGACAACGCAGATTCGTCTTTCGGCTCAACTGTTCTCAGGCGAAGCTCGGCCGGTCTTCGCCGGCCTCGATTTTCAAAAGTGGGAAGGTTCTGATCCTGGGGATAATATATGGCCTTGATTTGGCGGTCGGAGGAAATGCGCCAGTTGACTTCGTCCCGTCGCCAGTTGCTTGTATCGACGTGCTGCGCCGCATAAGCAGCCGTTGCCAAAAGATATAAACACAGCCAATAACGCATTGTGAAAAGACCACCCCTTTGGTACAAATTCACCACCCTTTAACGATAATCTGAATTATTATAGCATATCGTCCGCCTGAAGGGGCAAAAAAAACGCGTATTTACGGCTTAGTGTATGGCGCCTCTTGACTTAGGGGCGTTTTTGACTTACTACATATACGTGATTTTCAGTCCCCGTAGCTCAATGGATAGAGCGTTGGCCTCCGGAGCCAAAGGCTGTAGGTTCGAGTCCTATCGGGGACGTTTAAGGCCGGCAACGGCAGAGGGGCGGTAGCTAATTACTTACTTATATCTTCGCAGTGCGTTGCGCACGATGCGGTCGATGAACTTGTTGTAGCCAATGCCCGCCTTTTCGGCAGATTCTGCGACCTCTTCGCCGTAGGCAAGGTCGGGGTTGGGATTGGCTTCGAGGACGACGATTTTGTTGCTGGGTGTCAGCCGCAGGTCTATTCGCCCGTAATCGTGAAGATGCAGGGCGCGATATACTTTCTTGCACACGCGCGTTATATCTTTGAAAGTTTTTTCATCAAGCTCGGCAAAACCGAACCGGACTTTCCATTTTTCTCTGAATTCGGCGTCCCACTTCACGCGATAGGTTGCCATCAGCGGTCCGCCTTCTTCGCTCGCCTCGAAGGCGCACTGGCGAATCGGCAGCACCGTTAATTGCCTGTTACCCAGTACGGTTACATAGAATTCCCGCCCTTCGATGTATTCTTCTGCTATAGCGGCCTGGTTCCATCTGTCGTGGACGAATCTGGTCCGTGCCGTCAGTGCATCGACGTCGTACACAACCGAGGCGTTGGAAATGCCTTCGGAGCTGTCCTCGAAGGCCGGTTTTACGACCAGCGGCCAGTGAATATTCTTTGAAACGTGAGCCGTTTTGCCGACCGGTACGGACAGGAAGCCCGGCACACGAATTTTGTGAAGGTTGAGCAGCTCCTTGCAAAGCCTCTTGTCCCTGCAGAGGATAAGTGCGGCGGGTCCGCTGCCGGTATAGGGCATCTGTAACAGCTCCAGCAGGCCGACAATACCCTGGTCGAGTTTTCGGTCACCGTTGAATTCTTCAGTCAGGTTAAAAACAAGGTCGCCCTTATGTTCGGTAAGTTTTTCCACCAGTGCGCCCACATCGTTTACTGCACCGACAACTGAAACTTTGTATCCGGTATCTCGCAGGGCTTCTATAACATGATACTCGGTCTCGGTTTTGTCATGCGGCGATTCGAACTGCGGGTCGTCTTGCGGAACGGTGGATTCGTCGACCAGTACCGTGATTTTTAATTTTCTGCCCATTAGCGGCGCCCTTTTGCCCCTGTTCTGAATGTGTTGCTTGCTATGGTAGTCAGCAGAGCCGTTACTCCAATCAGGCTTTCGGGCTCTGCGAGCTGGGTGTAAAGTTCAAGCGTATCACATCTGATTATGAACTTGCCGAGCAACTGGTTTATATCGTATTTGCGATGCCCTGTCCAGCCTGTGACACTGTCAACTATCTGACGTCTGTGTCTGCGCAGTAGCTGTGACGCCTTAATTGCGCTGCTGCCTGCCCTGATTTCGGAAAATATTTTTTTTAAGCTGTCGTCGTAATAACCCTGAAATTCGGGGCCCAGTGTCCGGCGCTTGCGCTCGTAATAAGCGGACAGTGTGCTCCTCATTCGGTCGGTGCTGAAAGGAGGATTGCGCTCGGCCTTTTTTGACGGAGGTTTGTTTGCTGTTTTTTTTATCAGCCCGTCCACGTAATGCAGTTTCTTTATCACGGGCCAGCCTTTATATTTGCTTTGCCAGTCGATATCCGGACTGAGCCAGACTGCAAATGTCTCCGCGAAATCGTCATCGGGATGCGACTGTGCATAGTAGTCGGCAAGGTGGACCACGAACCGCCGCGAGTAAGGCTGAAAATCATAGGAATCGGAATAGGTGGTTGAGAATCGGCCGAACAGCTTCCGCCAGCGTGTCCTGTTGTACAATTCGTAGGCGTAATTAAAGGCGTGCCCGCACTCGTGCCGCAGCAATTGCATAAATTGTTTGTCGGTTCCGCCTTCAACGTCGAGCATCATCTTCTGCTCTATTTTTTTCAGTCTCGGATGCACGAGAAAAAACGGGATGCCGATAATCGGCATCTTGTCCGGGCACAGCCACTCGTCGGTCAGGTAGCAGGGCGGACGAAAAGTTATCCCCCCGGCCTGAAGCTCCTGATACAACTGCTTTATCATCGGTTCGAGCGGTGAGCCTTTGATATGCAGTTTCAAATCCATAACGCGCATTTGCAGAATATCTTCGTCGGAAAGCTTACCCAGTCTTACACGCCGTGATTTTTTCGCTGCACACATCAGAAACCATCCCTCAATCTTTTATGACAGGCGTCCCTTGAAATCCGCATAATCAAAAGACTTTTGAATTTTGAAACTACCGTTCGTACCGTCAAAGACCGCAATGTCAGGCAGGTTCAGGCCGTTGAACGTCGTATTTTTTACCATCGTATAATGCGCCATATCGTCAAAAATTAGTTTGTCGCCGACCTTCAAAGGCTCATCGAACGAATACTCGCCGATTACATCACCGGCAAGACACGTTCGCCCTGCCAGTCTATAAGTATAGTTCTTTTCATTTGCCCTGCCCGCACCCTGTACATTCGGGCGGTAGGGCATCTCGATAACATCCGGCATATGCGCCGCCGCGGAGGTATCGAGAATCGCGATTGGTTTATCAGCCTGTATTACGTCGAGCACCGCTGCAATAAGGTAACCGGTATCAAGCGCAACGGCCTCGCCCGGTTCTAAATAAACCTCGACTCCGTATCGCTTCTTGAAATCGGTTATCAGCCTGCACAAAAGCTCCACGTCGTAATCAGCCCTGGTTATATGATGGCCTCCGCCGAAATTCACCCATTTCAGCTTATTGAAGAATTTTTTGAAATGTTTCTCGACCGCTGTCAATGTTCTCTCCAGTGAGTCGGAATTATTTTCACAGAGTGTATGAAAATGCAGGCCGCAGACATATTCGGGCAGC
>CAZFHM010000169.1:0-5082 GCA_964518825.1 uncultured Pirellulales bacterium | reverse complement strand
CGATGGCCTGGGCCATATTCTGCGGCCAGCCATCACCTTTTTCTATCCAGCCGTGCGTGACCACGACAAGACAATTCTGATTAGGGTCTCGCACTGCGGCATCGACCAGTTGCAAGCCGCTGTGATGTTCACTTCTGCACAAAGCGGGTAATCCGAGCAGCACCCCTGCGATGGCAACGAGCAAAACGACAACACCCACAGAGGTTTTTTGTTTTTTCTTCATAGTAACACTTCCACCGGCCAAGTCCGAGTCAGCCGTCAATTTATGAAACGCGAGCGTTGTTGTTAAGCATCTTTCGCTTTGTGTTTCATTTCAAACGCACGGACAATAACATAAGCGACCAGCGCAATAACAAAGAACACCAGAAGCATCCACGCAACGCCCTGAAGCGTGCCGATTATTGTTCGATAGACCTCGAATACCCAGCGTTCGGCGGTCAAACGGACTATTTCACTGCCTTCATAATGGGGTTTGGTGATATATTGTTCAAGACTCCATATTCTTACCCCGCTGGAGATGCCGGTCACATATATCGCGAACTTCAGATACTTCGACCACGCCCTGCTTATCTGGTCTGATATAATTCGGTCGAGAATTTTATTAATCGGCCGGGCGAAAATCAAAACCACAATCGTCGAAACCACAAATGCAATAACGAAAGTCGCAATCAAAAGTGTAATAAACATTCTCTTTCCCTTTCAATAATTCGTTTACATTAAAATTTTGTATGGTTCGCGTTTTCAAGCTCTTCCGCCGGCATCGGCTGCCGTAACAGCCAAATCAATGTGCCTCCTGTTACTACCCCGAGGAGAACCGACGCCAGCCCCAATGGTACTATAAGGGCCATTAAAATACGTGGCATTGTGGAAAGGATTTTATCAAGTCCAATTATTCCAACCAGCCTGAGTCCAATTATGCTTAAGCCCCAACCTACCGCACTTGCCGGCACCCACCAGCCCGAATGACACACTTGGCGTCGCAGTATGCGATGCTGCAGCACACCAGCCAATACTCCACCCACGACGAAGGCTATTACCCACACCACAGTACCGGGAAGATGATCCAGGTTATCGGGATATCCCCAGACATAACACACGACTGAGTGTATGCTTGATGATATAGTGAATCCTATTACGCTTGCCGGCACCCAAAAGCCGGCTCGCCTGACAAAACGCCGCAGTGCAAGCCACTGCATCAAGCTTACCACGGCGACTATGAAGACAAATGCCGCGGCATTATCGAGCCCTAATTTGAGTATGATGGAGTCGGAACCTTCGTGGACGCCGATAATCCATCCTGCAACTGCCACGAAGACAAAGCCCAGGGGTAAGCCGATAACCCATCCTACAACCGTCAGTAATACCCACCGTAACCCAAAACGCCATCCAACCTGTCCACCGTCTGTTTTTATCGCAACCATTTTTGTTCTCCTTTACTGTTTGAGTATATATTGTTAATATGTTAACCATACTATCAAAAAAATTTACTCTGAATAAATACCAGTATTATTTCTCAATATATTTTCCTTTCAGTCGAGGTTTGCGCGAGTGCGTTCGAGCATGGCAATTAGTTTTTTCTGGTCGGTGTCTTTAAGAGCGGCCATTACTCTTCTTATCTCTTTGCCGTAAAGCGGCTCGACTTCGTCGAGCAGTTTTTTGCCTTTGGCGGTCAGCCTGACTATGTTGTAGCGACGGTCGTCGGGCGAATCGGTTCGCTCGACCAGACTGCCCTTTTCCATCCTGTCAACCAGAGATGTAATGTTGGCGCGGTTGACGAGCATCATCGCACTGAGCTGGGCCTGGCTGAGGCCTGCCTGGTCGCCGGACTGGTGCTTGACGAGCATCATCAGGTTAAACTGCACGTCCGTCAGGCCGAACGGGGCGAAGAACTGGTCGGCCTTTTTCTTCAAACAGGAAGCGGTGTAATAGACATTCAGCAGCGCCTCATGTGGCAAAAGAGCGATAGGTTTTTTCAGTCCAAGTTCCTGCGTCAGAGCCATTTTGTATCCCATTTAATTAAAGCGATAACTGTTTATATATAAATTATTCGCTATTTAACTAATTTGTCAAGGGTGATTTTGGGAAATTTAGAAAATTTTTTGGTCGCATTGCTGACTTGGCAGGTTTTTTATAATCGGAAGCGCTTCAATCAGGAGTATCAGTTGCAAAGTGACAGTGAATTGGTAAGTGCTTGTCTGGACGGCAGTAAGGCGACTTTCACCGGGCGGAAAATAAAACTTTGGCAAGAGGGCTTGAGATAACCGGCTGGTCCGATTCGGGTGCACTTGCTCCTTTTTGTGTTTTTCGGGATTTTGGCGAAAATTCCCGGAAAAACGGTAACATTTGGCCAAATTGGATGTCTATATAACTGGAGCGGCCGAAAAATAACGATACCTCCTCCGAGACAGCCGGCCCGCAGAAGGGCCGGCTGATTTTTTACCGGGTGCAGGGTATTTTTTTGAAAAAATCGAAATATTTTCGCCGGGGCGGGCGTCTAAATAGGTGGAAAAACTATTTTTTCCTAAATCCCCCTTCAACTTGGCCGGTCTCTAGTGGAGACCGGCCGTTTTTTTTAGCTGAATGGGGCGGGGCGGGGTAAATCATTGATTGAAAGAGCCGGCGTGGTTATCATATCTGGTCATGAGAGTCGGCCTGACTAAATACGGTTTGCCTCAGGTGGTGGTGCTTCCGGCTATTATCCTGGCGGCGATGATACTGTGTTTTCTTGTGGGGGTCGTGTTTTTAACTACGTGGGTATTTGTAGCTGCGGAATTATTTTTGGCTGTTCTGCTGGTTTTTGTACTGGCGTTCTTTCGTGACCCGTACCGGGCAGTTCCGCAGAACGACGATATCCTGCTGGCGCCGGCGGACGGGCGAATCACAGATATCGAACGGGTGGACGAGAGTGAGTATATCGGCGGACCGGTACTGCGGATAGGGATATTCTTGAGCATATTTAATACACATATCAATCGCGCGCCGTGTGAGGTGAAGGTGTCGCAAATAAACTATAAAAAGGGGAAATTCAAAGACGCGCGAGACCCGCTGGCGGGCAAAGTAAACGAATCGAACGACCTGAAGCTCGTTCGCGCAAAAGACCCTGCCGATAAGCTAATCGTTCGGCAGATAAGCGGGGCTGTGGCAAGGCGAATAGTGTGCAAGGCAGAGACGGGAGACATGCTGGCGGGCGGCGAAAAGTTCGGTATGATTAAGTTCGGCTCGAGGACGGAGCTGTACGTACCGCTGCGCAGCGATATCGAGTGCGTGGTGCGGGTCGGGGATAAAGTAAAGGCTGGGCTGACGATTCTGGCGAGGTACAGAATATGCCGAAACTGAGGACACCGGCGGCCAGACGTTCCTTGCTGCGGAACGTCCGCAAGCAACGGCTGAATTACATAACAATTCTGCCTTCGCTTATAACGATGCTCAACGGGCTGTGTGGTTTTACTGCGATTGTGCTGGCGGGCCTGAATTCCAAATACGTCCTCGGCGGTCAGTTTACAACCTTTGCCGCGGCGGGATACATGGTGCTGATTGCGATGATTGCCGATATGCTGGACGGGCGTGTTGCAAGGATGAGCCAGAATACATCGAGCTTCGGAGGGCAGCTGGACAGTCTGTGTGATATGCTCAGTTTCGGTGCGGCACCGGCCTTTCTGGTACTCAAGATACTCGAACATAATCTCCTTGGCGCAGGCCTTAGTCAGGAATCCGCGGCGCTTTTGCAGAAGTTTTTCTGGCTGGCGGCTGCTGCTTATGTAAGCTGCACGGCGATTCGCCTGGCGAGGTTCAACGTGGAGAACGAAGAAGACGAGTCCGCTCACACAAGCTTCATAGGTCTGCCCAGTCCTGCGGCGGCGGGAATGCTGGTGAGCCTGGTCATATTTCATCAGGAAACTATACCCGGCATACTGGAAAAAAGCAGCAGTGTCTACGCCGTCCTGCAAAATACTATTGTATTTATTCTTCCATTCGTATTGCTGGGAACAGGGATTCTCATGGTCAGCAGGATTCGCTATACGCACGTCCTGAACCGGTACTTCAAGGGCAAAAAGCCCTTCGCATATCTTTTAACGAGTCTGCTGGTGCTTGGGCTGGTTATATGTGTCAGGCAGCCGACGCTGGTTGTCGGTTCCTGCGCATTCGTTGCCAGTGGGTTTGTAAGGTGGCTATATATGCGGATAATGCCAGGCAAGGTGTCGCTGGAAAAGGCGGCCGAAGAAAAGGACGATTCCCGATACTCGGTTCCCGACGCTCGATAACAGCGTAATGGTCCCGCCCATCCCGCGGACCGCCGCCGTTTTGCGAATCAATTCACTGATTTGATGTCCTGCTGTTTTGCGCTGGACTGATTTACCTGGTAATACCGCTCGACGACATTACAGAGACGCCTGAGAGTCTCGCGGCCTTCGACGCTGGCTTCAAGCCCGACAATCTGCATACCAAGACATACTCCGTCTGCGTTAGCGGTCGGCAGAGTGCTTCTTATCTGGGCATTGAACATGACCGGCTGTTCGTAAGGCAACGGTGTAAAACGCATCGTGACAAACTGGCCTTTTTTGAAATCAGGATTAAGTGAATTGTCCACAACGACCTGAAGGCCCCCGGCGCTGATGTCAATAAGTTTGCCCTGCCAGTATTTTTCCGGCGGTTTTCTCCCGTCTTGCTGATGGCTGCGATGCCAAAGTGTAACATTTACCTTCAGCGAGGCCGGTACGTTGACGCGGAAGTAGCTTCGCCTTTCCACGATTTCCACCCGGTCCGGCACTATGAGAACTATCCGGGCAGGTTCTTTACCGGACTGCTCGAAACCTTCCACCGTTGTGTCGAAGACAATTTTACCGTAGCGATACTTGATGGAGATTCCTACAGGCTGATTTAACTGGATGTTGACCGGATGCGGCCTGTCGTTTTGCATCACCTCGACGCTGAGGCGACTGGCCCCCATGTGCTTGAGCAGTATTTTTGCGACGTGCCATTTGCCTTTTGAAAGGTAGGACATAATGGCAGGTATCTCCTCCTCAATAACAGATTGTAAAAGTTTCCTCGGCTCGGCCCCGCGTGGGATAGTCAAGTCATTCA
>CAZFHM010000168.1:0-5093 GCA_964518825.1 uncultured Pirellulales bacterium | reverse complement strand
GCTTTTCGGCACACCACTCTATTCGGCGATAGTCGGCCCGTTTTTGTTCTTGCCCGTAGCCTGGTGGATGCATATAAAAATAGAACGCCGACGTCGACGCTTCGGTTATTGATTAAAAACAATAGAAACCCCGAATGAATACGAATTAACACAATATTGGTTTGGTTGTTATCGGGCATCGGGGGTGATATATGTATCACCAGAGAGTAAAAATCTTCGCTATAGTCATAGCTGTGGTACTTGCCGTTTGCATCATACGCCTTGCGCAGATGCAGCTTGTTCCGGACCCGACTTTGCCCGAGAAAATCGAGCAGCTTAGACTGCAGCAGACAAAAACACTCGAGACCGCCCGCGGCAGAATCCTCGACCGGAACGGTAATATACTGGCCCAGGATGTGCCCGGATTCGAACTTCATATCGGGTACGAGCTGAGCAGTATTGCCGATGAGCGCGTTCAAAAGGCAAAATTGCTGATAGCCTCAAAACGAGACGACGCCGACGAGAAATTGCCCGAAGTCGAAAAGGAAATCGAATCCCGGGCAGTTCATCTGGAGCAGGTAGTACAGAGACTCGCTTTTTTCGGGCCGAGAGATTCAGAAATCAAGGCTCGGCTTGACAGGATTAACGACCGCGTCTGGAATCTTCGCCGGCACCTGGCCTGGAAGCGCAACTATCCGGACTCTAATGATTTCGCCAAAGCCCAGCCGGACCCGAACACAAGATTGTTGCTGACTGCCAAAGTCGATGTCGCTGAGATGCACGACACTTATCCTCTTCTGGACCTGCAAACCGAGGAAGATGTTTTCGACGCTCAGCTTGAGTTTGCAGATATAAACGGCATTTCCATCGTACCGGAGAATCACAGGGTATATCCCTTTGGTGACGCCGCGTGCCAGGTCATCGGCTGGGTCCGCCCGGAGCAGCAGGGCGAGCTTTTCGCTGATGACCCGTTGCTCAGCTATACGCAGGGCGAGCTTGCCGGTTATAGCGGCATCGAATATGTCTGTGAGACAATTCTGCGAGGCAGGCGAGGCGAGGAAGTCTATGATATCGACAGAGAGCTTGTAGACAGAACCGAAACTCAGGTCGGTGACGATGTGCAGCTTGCCATCGACGTGGTACTGCAAAAACAGATTCAGCAATATCTTGCCGATTGTAATGCCAATAATAATTGCGATACGGGAATTGCCGTTGTCGTTATTGACGTGGCGGACAGTGACATTATTGCTATGGTCTCGATGCCGGTCTTCGACCTCAATCGTATTCGATACGACTATGCCCGAATTGCCGGCGACACCGGCAAGCCTTTATGGAATAGAACGATTGAGTCGCACTATCCACCCGGCTCGGCAGCCAAGCCTCTTGTTTTAATCGCCGGACTTGAGGAGCACAAAATCACGCCCGGTGAAGTGATAGAATGCCCCGCCGAGAAGGCACCTCAATACTGGCCGAGCTGCTGGATATTCAACCAATACCGGACGGGCCACTCACTTGCCTGGACGAATAACGCCCGCAATGCAGTAAGAGGAAGCTGCAATATATATTTTTCACGGCTGGCAAACAGGCTCGAACCTGCCGAGCTGCAAAGATGGCTGTTCAACTTCGGCTACGGACACGAACTTCCTCTCGAACCGGCCGAAGTTCTTAAAGAATCTCCGCTCAGACACTTCAGGCAAATTCCGGGTTATATATCGAGCACAATTCCTGTTACGTCGCCTCAAACTCTTGCGGATGTGCCGGCTTTGAAAAAGAGCGACCTGCGATGGTTCGGCATCGGCCAGGGCAATTTCCGCGTGACGCCGCTGCAGGTGGCAAACGCCATGGCCGCTATCGCCAGAAAAGGACTGTATAGACAGCCGCGATTGATAATAGATGAACAAGGCTCGAATTCCAAATCGGTATCGCTCGACATTTCACCGGATACCTTAGCGGTCATCTACGACGGTATGAAAGCGGTGGTTAGCGAGAGTGGAGGTACTGCTAATAAAGAATTTGAGCCGATGCTCGATTATTTCAGGCTCTGCGATGTGACTATATACGGCAAGACCGGCTCGACGCAGGCGCCGGAGCACGCCTGGTTCAGCGGCTTCGCCAAAGACGGCAAAGGCCGCAGCATATCCATCGCGGTAGTAGTCGAAGGCGGCCAGCACGGCTCCAGCGATGCAGCGCCTCTGGCCAGAGATATTATTGATTTCTGTATTCAGTCCGGCTATCTCGGTCAACGTTATGACATAGCGGAATAGAAATAATAACATCCATTTTCTGGACAAACGAGTTGGTATAGAGTATTGTTCGAATGGTTTTGCAGAGCAGCTATTTTATTACGATGAAAGGGGTCTGAAAATGAAGTGTCCTAATTGCGGCGCAGAGAATCCCGAAACCAATAACTACTGTCAGGGGTGTGGCTTTGGTCTGACCGGTGCCGGCTCTGGTGCAGCGGTTATACCTGTCAAGACCTCCGGCCTGGCTATCGCTGCGCTGATTTTGGGGATACTGGCCTTTTTCACCTGCGGCCTGACGATTATCCCGGCCTTAATCTGCGGAATAATAGCCTTAGTGAAAATAAGCGGCAGCCAGGGCAGTCTGAAAGGAACGGGTATGGCTGTTACCGGCATGGTTCTGCCGGTTGTAGTGCTGCCGGTCATAGCGCTACTGATGGCGATTCTTATGCCTGCCCTGGCGCAAACTCGCAGGCAGGCGCAAAGAATAATGTGCGGAACGAACCTCTCTGGGATAGGCAAGGCAATGATGGTTTATTCCTATGACAACGACGGCGAATATCCAACGCCTGACCGATGGTGTGACCTGCTCATCGAGCAGGCGGACGCGACCGACAAGATGTTTACCTGCCCGGGAGCAGAACTGAAAGATACCGGCAATTACGCAATGAATCCCGCCGTCGAAAAAATGGGTGCTGATTCTCCGGCAGATATGGTGCTGGTTTTCGAATCCCAGCCGGGCTGGAATCAGGCCGGCGGACCGGAGTTATTGACGTTGGATAATCATCAGCACGAGGGGTGCAATATTCTGTTTGTCGATGGTCACGTCGAGTTTGTCAAACCTGAAGATATACCGAAGCTGCGCTGGAATGCTGACAGAAGCCCTTGACCGTTTTAAATTTTGATTGGCATCGCTAATTGCTTTAGACGTTGCCTCAGAACATCGAAAAAAGCTTCGTTGTCGGGCCAGAGGATTCGCTCATCATCCGGCATCGGCTTTTCGGTTTCAGAAAGGAATTCACTCAGGCTTTTTTCATCAAGCTCATTCCGCGACAGCCCCAGGCCGAGCAACTGGACATAATGAGCGTTGATGAACTGTTCGTATTGACCTGCCAACGGCAAAAGCAGCATCTTTTTCTTCAGATACATGCATTCACTTATCAGCGAAAAACCCGCCGTTGCCGCTACACCTCTTGAACCTGCTACATCTGCCAAAAAATCCTCAGTCGAACGCTTTTTGAAGATACAATTACCCTCCTCGGCATACTTATTAAAACCGTAAATATGAAATTTCTGCGAGCCGAATCCGCCAAGAAGCTCTTTTAGCTGCCCCTCATTTGTGCCTGTTGTGGTATAGAGCACGACATATTCACCCGAATGAGCTTTTAATGAAAGCACATCGGGCCTTACTACCGGCGGAGCAATAACAGCCGAACGCCTTTTAACCGGAGCCTTGAAAAAATTAATAATAATATATGAAGTGGCACTTGCGTAATAGCACCTGGTTATCACGTAAGCCGTTATCCTCGAAACGTCGCATCCTTTGGGAAATTCGAGCCTGCAATGGGTAAGCATGTGCTGATGGTCAATGCTGAAAAAAGGCACGTTGTTTCGCAATGCCCACCATGCGCTGAAGGGCTCAAAATCTGAAACGATTAAATCAGGTTCAAATTTCTCAAAAAATCCCCTGAACAGCTTTCTATTGATTTTGTCGCCTGTCGGCAGCCCCAAAATATTCTTCTTTATAGTTTTGAGAGGGTGAATCCGCCCATTTTTATAATCGAAGGACAATCCGAATATCTCTTTGACCCTGTCGCCGAAATGCTCTTTCAGGTAGAAAAGAGATTTGTTTGAGCCGGCAAAAATTACGTCATGCCCGGCCTCGATGAGCCTTTGGCCTATCAGGTGTGAACGACTGCTGTGTCCGAAACCCTCGCCTGCGACTGCGTATATGATTCTCGCCATTGTGCCGGTCAGTCTCGTTATAGTTGCTGATGTTTCTCGATGTATGTTAAGGTTTTCTCGATGATTCGTCCAGCCACCGGCGATGCAACTGCTCCTCCCGTATAGCCCTTGCCGAGATGTTTATTGGGTTTGCGAATCGACACCAGTACTACTATGGCGGGGTCTTCTGCGGGCGCTCCGGCAATAAACGATGCCACATAATTTTCATCTGAATAGCCTTTGCGGTCTTTAAGAGCGATATTTGCCGTGCCCGTCTTGCCGTATACCTGCCATTTATCGAGTTTGGCCCGCCAGCCGGTCCCGCCGTTGGCCTTTTCATTAACGACGCCCACCATCGCGTCTTTGACAATCCAGTCGGCAACCTCAGGTTTTATGATATAGCCGACCGGCGGCGGAGCGTCCCGAAACTGGATTACGTTGCCGTCGGCATCGACTACAGCCTTGACTACGTGCGGTGTCACCGCCCGGCCGCCGTTACTTAAAATGCAGAATGCCCGGACCATCTGAATGGTGGTAACGGTAATTTCCTGTCCGAATGGTATACGTGTCAGGCTATAGCCGGTCCACTTGTCGGGGCTGCGCAAAAGTCCGGGCACCTCGCCACGCAAATCAATACCCGTCTTTTTACCGAAGCCGAATAGCCTCATGCCTTCATAGAATTTTTCTTTTGTGAACCTTTGGCCTATCTTGGCCATGCCGATATTACTCGATTTGACCAATATCTCCCGTACGGTCAGGTTACCGTACCTGTGGTTGTCATATTCGCCGATTCTGCCGAATCCCTTGCCGCTGTAACTGCCGTTTTCGCAGAAGATTCGCTCGGAACCGGTGACGAATCCTGCATCGAGGGCAAGTGCGACGATAACAGGTTTTATCATACTGCCGGGCTCGAACTGGTCGGTGATTGCC
>CAZFHM010000167.1:0-5121 GCA_964518825.1 uncultured Pirellulales bacterium | reverse complement strand
GATTTATTTTGCCGAAAATTTGTGAATCGTTGTAGTCTGATATATCTGACCGGGAAGCAGAATAACTGAAGGAAAGTTCGGTTTATTCGGCGAATCCGGATAGTGCTGTGTCTCAAGGCAGAAACCCGAACGGTGCCCATATACTTTACCGTCCTTTCCGGTCAGCGTACCGTCGAGAAAATTGCCGCTGTAGAACTGAATGCCGGGTTCGTTGGTAAAGATTTCCATTACTCTGCCGCTTGTCGGCTCGTAAACCTTCGCTGCCAGTGACATCTCAAAATCATCTTTGTTCAGCACCCAGTTGTGGTCATAGCCGGGACCATATTTTATTTGCTGATTATCGGCATTAATTCTCTTACCAATCGCCGTCGGAGATGTAAAATCAAAAGGAGTTCCTTTGACCGGACGAATCTGGCCCGTAGTGATAAGGTATTCGTCGACCGGAGTGAAATTGTCGGCGTTAATCATCAATTCGTGGCCAAGGATATCGCCGTTGCCCTGACCTGCCAGATTGAAGTAACAATGGTTGGTAAGATTACAAATCGTGGGCTTATCCGTTGTCGCGTGATAATCTATTTTTAATTCGTTATCATTCGTCAGCGTGTAAGTCACAGTAACATCAAGATTACCCGGGTAGCCTTCCTCCATGTCCTTGCTGAGATAATGCAGTTTCAGGCCCGGACCTTCCTTCGACTCGAAAGGTTTGGCTTGCCACACCACCTTGTCAAAACCCTTAATACCGCCGTGCAGATGCTGCCCGTTGTTATTGGCCGCTAAGGTATATTCTTTGCCATCCAAAGTAAATTTAGCTTTGCCAATACGGTTACCGTAACGGCCGATTATACAACCAAAGTACGGGCTTTTTTCTTCATAATCTTTTAGATTATCAAAACCCAGTAAGATATCGTCCATTTTGCCGTTCTTGTCAGGGACCATCAACTCGACAACCGTCCCGCCGTAGGTCATTATCTTAGCTACCGAACCTTTTGCATTTTTAAGAGTGTAGATATCCACCGCCTCGCCGCCTTTCGTTGTTCCGAAAGCTTCCTTTGTAATGGTTACTTTATGTTTATTTGCCGACATATTATCTTCATCACAGCCGACAAATACAACAGGCATCAACGCCGCCAAAAGGAAAACACAAATTTTAAACCGTGCTCTGCTCATAATTCTTTCTCCTACTTATTCAACCTGAATCCGATTCACTTGCCCTATGCAAGGCCGTTTACGAGCATATAATAAATTTCATTCAAACGAATGTTTTTCTTAAACTCCGCCAGTATAGTGGTATTTCGTCAATAAGCAAGCATTCAATACCCACCAAAACAAAGGTGATTGTCAGCTTTTTTATCACCTTTCAATAAAAACAGTTACATCGGTTAAATCAGGCCAAAACACTTATGGCCGGATATTATAGCCGTTTTATTCCGGTCGGCAAGGTCAAAAAGTACAGAGTCTGTAAAGACTGCTTGCCGGGGTAAAATTTTAAGTTGAAAGGATTTATTGTTGATTTGCGGAGCGAATACTATTAGTATGATTCGAGATTGTGAGAGGGCCAGGAATGGAAGCAATAAGGCCTGTCAGTGGAGGGCAAAAGGAAGGGGCTTCTCAAACTCCAGGGGGGATTCCATTGTCTGCGGGGGGTAATCAATGACAAAGGAGCAGAAAAAGACCAGAGAAAAACCGGCTGAAGAAAAGCGTGTCCGTCGGTCCAAATTGAACAAACTTGAACCGGTCGAGGTTAAAAAGGCCGGCCGGGTCGAGCATATGTCAGTTGAGGATGTGCTGCGGGCAAGCGATGAGAAATATCGGCCTCTGTTCGATAATATGCTCGACGGTTTTGCCTACTGCAGAATTATTCTTGATGAGAAAAAGCGGCCGACAGATTTTATCCATATTGACGTCAATAACGCCTTTGAAAGACTGACGGGATTAAAAAAGGAAGACGTTGTTGGAAAGAGAGTGACCGAGGCAATACCGGGCATTAAAGAAGCACATCCCGAATTGTTTGACATTTACGGCCAAGTCGCTTTAATTGGAAAAGAGACTGAATTCGAGATTTTCTTCAAACCTTTGAAAATATGGCTGTCCATTTCCGTATATAGTCCCGCAAAAAGCTATTTTGTTACTATATTTGAGAACATTACCGAACAAAAGCAGGCCGAAGAAGAGATTGCCAAGCTGGCGAGATTCCCTTCCGAGGATCCATACCCCGTTCTGCGGATTGCCAAAGACGGCACTATCCTTTACAGCAATCAGGCAAGCTCACCTATTCTCAAGCAATGGTGCTGTAAACAAGGTGAACAAGTATCTTATGACTGGATTGACTTAGTAAACGAGGTGTTGAGTAACCAGAAACCTCAGGAAACCGAACTGGAATGTGACGGTAAGGTTTTTTCACTCACGTTTGCCCCTGTTAGTGATCCTGATTTTGTCAATGTGTACGGTCTGGACATCACCAAGCGAAAGCAGGCCGAAGAAGAACGGGAAGTAATGATAAAGCTGCTGAGCCTTATTAATTCCAGCAACCATATGCATGAATTAATGAGACTGGTCACGGTATTTCTCAGGGATTGGTCGGACTGTGAGGCCGTTGGGGTACGACTTGTCGAAGGAGAAGACTTTCCTTATTACGTAACAAGCGGTTTTAGCGACGAATTCGTTCAGGCTGAAAACAGTCTTTGCTCGGTGAACGAGACAGGCGAACTGGTTCGTGACAGTCAGGGCAGGGTGTTTCTGGAATGTATGTGCGGCAATGTAATCAGCGGTCGCTATGACCCGTCAAAGCCCTTTTTTACCAGAGGCGGAAGTTTCTGGACAAACAGCACAACCGACCTGCTTGCCGGTACAACCGAGGCTGACCGACTGGCAAGGACACGCAATCGATGTAATACGGCCGGCTATGAATCCTTGGCGCTTGTTCCGTTGCGGACGGGTGGAGAGACTGTTGGATTATTGCAGTTCAACAGCCGGCAAAGGGGGCGTTTCACTCCAGAGAGAATCTCGCTGTTTGAAAGGCTGGCGGACAACCTGGCCATCGGCCTGGCCCAGCGGAGAGCGGAGCAGGCGCTGCGCGAGACGACTCAAACGCTTGAGGCAGTGATTCAAGGGTCCCCATTATCCATCGTTGCCATGGACAGAGAGCGAATCGTCAAGACGTGGAATCCAGCGGCTGAGCGAACGTTCGGTTGGAGCGCAGAAGAAGTCATCGGACGTCCATATCGTGCTATCCCTAAAGAGAAAATGGATGAAGCCGATACCTTGTTCTTGTGTGCGTTAGAAAGCGGATTGACCGAAGTGGAAACACTTCGGCAGCGAAAAGATGGTTCCCTAATTGACGTCAGTATCTCAGATGCTCCGCTGCGTGATAGTAGCGGCAATATTAATGGTGTTATGGCGGTGATTACTGACATCACCGAGCGCAAGCGGGCCGAGGAGACCTTGAAAAAGGCAGAGAACGAAAAAGCGACCATTTTAAACACCATGTCGGAACTTGTGGCATATCAGGATGCCGAACACAGAGTCATATGGGCAAACAGAGCCGCAGTCGAGTCGGCTGGTTTCACTAACGAAGAGTTGCTTGGACGTTATTGCTATGAGGTTTGGCAAGGACGAAACAAGCCCTGCGTAAATTGTCCTATTGAAAAAGTGTGGAAAACCGGCCGATTAGAAACTGAAGAAATTCACAGCTCAGATGGTAGAGTCTGGTCTGTACGCGCTAACCCCGTCAAAAATAAAGCAGGCAACGTTATAGGGGTCGTAGAGATAACGTTAGACATCACCGAGCGCAAGCGGGCAGAGGAGGCACTTCGGGAAAGTGAAATCAGATTCAGGGATCTGTTCGAGAGTATGGGCAGCGGCGTTGCAGTTTATGAAGCGGTTGATGATGGCGCAGACTTTGTTTTCAGGAATATGAATAAAGCCGGTGAGCGTATAGATAAAATCCGGCGAGAAGAGCTAATCGGCAAGAGCGTAACCGAGGTATTTCCTGGGGTGAAAGAGTTTGGGCTGTTCGAGGTTTTTCAGCGAGTCTGGCGAACGGGTCAGCCGGAGCATCATCCCGTCTCGCTCTACAAAGACGAGCGTTTGGCACACTGGGTTGAAAACTACGTCTATAAGGTGCCCTCAGGGGAGATAGTGGTTGTGTACGATGACGTTACTGAACGCAAACAGGTGGAAGAAAAACTGCGTGAATATCAACATCAGCTTAAATCTATGGCCTGGCAGTTGTCGAAGGCCCATGAACAGGAGCGGCGAAACCTCGCAGTAGAAATGCACGACCGGATAAGCCAGCGTCTGGCTATGGCTAAAGTTAACGTACAAATCGCAGCCCAATCCTCGGCGGACGCTGAAATATCCGGTAAGTTACGCAGCACTGCTGAAGAAATCGGCCAGGTGATTGAAGATGCCTATTCATTGATGCTCGAGCTGAGTAACCCGGTGCTTTACGAAATCGGCCTCAAAGCCGCAATAGAGACATTGTTGAAAGACAGAATCCGGCCTGAGCACAAAATTGAATACGAACTGGAAATGGACGACGGCGACTTTAAACTGGACGATGTTATCAGTGTCCCTGTTTATCAAGCTGTCCGGGAGCTGCTGACAAATGTTGTAAAACATTCAAAAGCAAATAAGGTTGTTGTGAGTATTCACAGAGTCGGGGGTAAGGTACAAGTAGTAGTCAGGGACAACGGTATTGGATTTGATACGTCCAGGATAGGGGCACCCACTGCCGGCAAAGAAGGAGGGTTCGGCCTTTTCGGCATAAGGGAAAACCTCGAGTATATAAATGGGAAATTGGAAGTCAAATCCAGGCAAGGGAAGGGGACTGTAGCGATAGTAACTGCGCCGCTCGAGTACAAGGCGGAACCGGATTTGGGAGGTAAATAACAATGAGAATACTTATCGCAGATGACCATGGTATTGTAAGAGAGGGCCTGCGCTCAATGATTGAGAAAGAGCCGGACATGGAAGTAGTTGGTGAGGCGAAAGACGGGCTGGAGACCGTCGCATTGGCCAAACAACTGGCGCCGGACGTTATCATTATGGATATTTCGATGCCTAACTTAAACGGCATCGAAGCGACACGGCTGATACTTTCGGAGAATCCGAAAATCAAGG
>CAZFHM010000166.1:0-5206 GCA_964518825.1 uncultured Pirellulales bacterium | reverse complement strand
ACAGATTGTAAAAGTTTCCTCGGCTCGGCCCCGCGTGGGATAGTCAAGTCATTCATACCCGTTCCCTTCTACATTTGCCCGGCTCGCCGTTTTGCGATACTGTGCAAAACGTGGGCGGGCGTCTTTTTCCGTCTCGATTAGGGCGGTTACCCCTTCCGATACGGCCCCCGTGTCCAATTAAAGCGTAAGAATCATCCGGCCTGCCGCAAAACGCGGGGAAATAATTTTTTGGCGGCATGGCCATCTTGGCCATGTTCTCACGGGCTGGAAGCCCGTGCCACAATGAACGGATTATTCACAAGGTTGCAAAAGTACCGCCGAACAATTATGATTCGCTGTTAATGAGCTACAACGAGCATTTAAAAAAACACGGGGCCGATAAAATCTTCCTGCTGGCGCTGTTTGCGCTTTCGCTGCTTATAGCATATTTGATAGTCAGGGCGAAAAAGGTCGTTGTTCTCGGCGAGCCGGTAGAGATTTCCGAGGTGGGCCTTTCAGTCCGGCTGCCTAACGGCAACGGCTGGCAATGCGACAATCAATGGGAGCTCTACGAGGATACATTTTTGCTGAGCAGTGTTTTCAGTCCGAGCCCGGGGGTCAACCTCGCCGATGTCTTATGCACGTATCGGCTGGCATCCTTTAGACAGTCTCCGCGTGTGTGGCTGGAGCAATACGCGGCACAGTTCGACGCGTCAAACCCGGAATACGGAACGCAACAAATCGAAGACAAAAACCTGGAGTGGGTCTATATTAAACAAGCCCGGCATTTGTCCGGTGCACTGGCGGCGACTATGCAACTGGGACACGGAAGGTGGCTCGATATAGAAATAACACTGGCCGAGTCCGAAGATGACCTGGCACTGGGTATTTTTGAGAAGATTGCAAAGCATATCGTCATCAAAGACAACGAGCTGCTCGAAAAAGGCATTGAAATGGTTCGCCAAATAAAAGTCGAAGGGCTGGACAAAGTATTATCCGAACGGGACGAGCCTGATTATTACATGGTGAAGGATTCGGGCCGGCACGACGTCGGTTTCGTGGTTGATATACTTCTTGAGCCGGTAAATATGAATGAAGCTGAGATTCAGGCTGCGGGGTTCGGATATATCAGAAGCCCCAACAAATGGGAAAAGGCCACGCTTTTCAAGAGCAATCCCGGTCTGGATGAGTACGTCTGGGAAAGCCAGACAGACCAGGACAGAGTTGTCCAGATAACAAGAGGCCCACTGACCATTCGAGGCCAGGGGCAGAACGTCAGGACATCAACCAGGATTTCGGTTTCAAACGGGACAGAAATTTCGATTCACCGGCTGGGACCTGGTTCGGACGAACTCAACCAGGTTGAGTCGACGGAGCTCGAGGCCAGGATAAGTGAAGCAGCCATGCCTGCTGCGGTTATCGAGGCTTTGTACGTTCAAATGGTCAACAGCAATGTGGACAAGATAATGGTCGATGTTATTTTAAGTAACGGCCAGGTTGAACCGGCGGTAATTACATTAACCAGGGCGCCGAAGGATGAGCCGCAGGTCAGCCATATCGTAAAAATAAAATATCTCGGTACCAATCAAGAGGAAGAAACTCATTTTGACAGTAAGATGCAAACCGTTAAAAAAATACTGAGACAAAACGGCATACTGGTCCTGGAACCAACTACGCTCGAGGACCTGGCGCGGCGATTTCCGGAGCGAGCGGATTACATCCTGCAAAGAAGCCGTGCAATCAAACAGGGCAGACTCTAACAAGATTAAATTTGGCGGGCGCAGAATATGTCAGGCTCAAACAGCTTATATGATTGCATAATCGTCGGCGCAGGTCCTGCGGGGCTGGCGGCGGCGCTTTATACGGCGAGGGACCGGCTGAGCACATTAGTACTGGAAAAGTTTATGCCCGGCGGTCAGATCAACAATACCGACCGTATCGAAAACTACCCCGGCTTCGAGAAGATAGACGGGCCGGGTCTGATTATGAATATGCAGAAACAGGTCGAGGGCTTCGGGGCTGAAATAAAAACCGGCAGCGAGGTGACGGGTTTGGCTAAGCTCGACGACGGCAACATCGAAGTCCGTTGTGACGATGACAAATACACGGCCAAAGTCGTGATACTGGCGCCGGGCAGTGATTACAGGAAGCTGGGAATACCCGGCGAGGACGAATTCAGGAGTGCCGGGACCGGGGTGAGCTATTGCGGCACGTGTGATGCGCCGTTTTTCAGGGGCAAACAGGCCGTGTCCGTCGGCGGCGGTAACACTGCAATAGAAGAAACCCTCCACCTGTGCAAATTCGCCGAGAAGGTAACACTCATTCACAGACGGGACGAGTTTCGCGCAACAAAAGTGTTGGCTGAAGAACTTTTGGCAAAGGCAAAGGAGCCGAACTCGAACCTGGTCGTAAAATACAGTACCGTTGCTACCGCAATTGAAGGGCAGGGCAAGGTCCAGTCGGTCAAGTTAAAGGACGTCAAGACGGGCAAGACGGAAGATTATCCGTGTGACGGCGTATTTATTTTTATCGGGATGGTGCCGAACACGGGTTTTCTTAAAAGCTTCGTTGACCTGACGGATGCCGGCTTTATCAAGTGCGATTGTGCGTACCTTCGCACAAAGGTGCCGGGGGTGTTCGCAGCGGGCGATTGTCGGGTTGGAGCGGCGATGCAGCTTGCGACCGCGTCAGGTGACGGGGTAATCGCAGCAATGATGCTCAAACAATACCTGCGAGACCCGGACTGGTGGAATCAGCAGGTCAGCGATGCACTTCAGCCGGGCGGCTGGTAACAAAGGTATTGATAGCGCGGGCAAATAGCTTATTCTAACGGTGCGCGTGGCGTTTTTTTGGGAGAATTTGCGTGAGGACAAGGAAACTCGGCAACAGCGAGCTTGAACTGACAACGGTGGGTCTTGGCGCCTGGGCAATCGGCGGGCCTTGGGAATTCGGCTGGGGACCGCAGGATGACGACGATTCGATTCGTACTATCCGCTCTGCGCTCGACGAGGGCATTAACTGGATAGATACCGCACCGGTGTACGGCCGAGGGCACAGCGAGGAGGTTGTCGGCAAGGCTCTGAAAGATGTTGCCCAAAAGCCCATCATCGCGACCAAGTGCAGTCTGGTGTGGGATGAAAAAAACGACAAGATAAGCTGCCTGCGAGAAGAAAGTATCATTAACGAATGTCACCAAAGCCTCAAACGCCTGCGTATTGATGTTATCGACCTGTACCAGATGCACTGGCCTGAGCCGAATGAACAGCTCGAAGAGGGACTCGGGGCGATGGCCAAACTGCAACGGCAAGGCCTGGTGCGATATATCGGCGTGTCAAACTTCAGCGTCGAGCAGATTCAGCGGGCACAAAAAGTCGCTGACATAGTGTCACTGCAGCCGCCTTACAATATGCTCCGCCGTGATACAGAAAAAGAGCTGCTGCCCTATTGCGGCAAAAACAGTGTAGGTGTCGTCGTGTACAGCCCGATGCAGAAGGGACTACTGACAGGCAAGTTCACCGCTGAACAGGTAGCCGGCCTGCCCGAAGGAGACCACCGGAAGATAGACCCCGAATTCAGAGGGAAAGCATTCAGCGCCACACTCGAGCTGGTTGAGAATCTCAAACCCATTGCCGAGCGGAATGGAACTACGCTTGCCCAGCTTGCGATTAGCTGGGTATTAAGGAGGAAGGAAATAACCGCGGCGATAGTCGGGGCCAGAAGGCCGCCGCAAACCAAAGAAACCGCACCGGCGGCTGATATCGATTTGGATGAGGAGACAATCGAGGAAATCGAAGAGCTGCTCGAAAAACGGCAGCAGAAAATAAACAGTTAGCTCGAAGAGAGAAATAAATGGCGAACAAAAAGGATGTTTACGTCAGTCCGCTGGTTGAGAGAAACGCATCTGTTGAAATGGCCGAGCTGTTCGGGGCTCAGAAGAAATTCAGCACGTGGCGCAAGCTGTGGCTGGAGTTAGCGAAGGCACAAAAGAAACTCGGTCTGGACATCAAACAGGGCCAGATAAACCAAATGGCCCGGCATATCGAGGATATCGACTTTGCCAAAGCGGCCCGTTACGAGAAGAAGCTCCGCCATGATGTAATGGCCCACGTCCATACATTTGCTGATGCCGCGCCAAAGGCGGCGCCGATTATTCATCTTGGCGCAACGAGCTGCTTCGTAGGTGATAACGCGGACCTGATAATAATGCGTGAGGCGATGCGGATAATAGTCGAAAAACTGGCCGCGGTAATACACCAGTTAGGCAGGTTTGCCGAGCAGTATCGTTCTTTGCCTACTTTGGGTTTCACGCACTATCAGCCTGCGCAGTTAACGACCGCAGGTAAACGCGCGACACTGTGGTGCTACGAGTTCGTGATGGATTTGCAGGAGGTCGAGTATCGTCTGGAGAATCTGCCGTTGCGGGCAGTCAAAGGCACAACGGGTACGCAGGCCTCGTTTCTCGAACTTTTCGACGGTAACAACTCGAAAGTAAAAAAACTCGATAAAGAATTAGCCGCCGCGTTCGGCTTCAATAAAACCTGCGCCGTCACCGGGCAGACGTATCAGCGAAAAGTCGATACGCAGGTAATCAACTCACTGGCCTCGATAGCTCAATCGGCGCACAAGTTCTGCAATGATATTCGGCTGCTGGCAAATCTCAAAGAAATCGAAGAGCCTTTCGAAAAATCACAGGTGGGTTCGTCCGCGATGGCCTATAAAAGAAACCCAATGCGATGCGAGCGAATGACATCGCTGAGCCGTCTGGTACTGAGCCTGGCGACAAGTCCCCCAATGACGGCAAGCGAGCAATGGTTAGAAAGAACGCTGGACGATTCTGCCAACCGGCGGGTAGTAATACCGGAAGCATTTCTCGCGGTCGATGGAATACTTGAAATCCTGATTAACGTGCTCGACGGGCTGGTGGTCTATCCGAAGACAATCGCCGCCCACGTCGAGGCGGAGCTGCCGTTTATGGCTACCGAAAATATACTTATGGCTGCGGTCAAGGCCGGCGGAAACCGGCAGGAGCTGCACGAAAAGATTCGCCTGCACAGCCACGCGGCGGCGGCACAGGTGAAAAATTTCGGCAGGCCGAACGATTTAATCAGCAGGCTAAAGTCGGATATGGCGTTTAGAAAGGTAAATTTCGAACGGCTGCTGCGTCCTGAAAATTACATCGGCCGGGCGCCGAAACAGGTGGATGAATTTCTGGCTTCGGTGGTGACGC
>CAZFHM010000165.1:0-5208 GCA_964518825.1 uncultured Pirellulales bacterium | reverse complement strand
GCTACCTGTTGCCGAGGGCTATGCCGAATAGGGGCAGGGCTGTTCGCTTAGCCGGAAAAAATTAGTTGCACGTTAGCCTTTGGCCCTTTATTATCTGCCTTTCGGCCAGTAAATGTAGAATTTTACTATTTTCCAGTGGCGACTCGTCACGGCGGAGCGTGCCGTAGCCGGGGCAATGTCGAGCCGTTGCAGACAAGTGAGCTTGGCTTATGAAGTGTAAATCCTTGTGGAAAATTGTGCTGATTACTTTGTGTTTAATCCTGCATTCTCACAGGAGCACAACGTTTGCCTCGGCTTTGGCAGGGGCGCCACAATATGACGGTTACCAGCTTTGGCTCAAATACAGCAGGGTTGATGACGCAGAAAAGCTGGATGAATACCAGTCGGTGATTTCAGCTGTAATCGTCAATGGACAGTCGCAAACGTGCGGGATTATACGCGACGAATTAAAAGCCGGATTATGCGGCCTGCTCGATAAAGACATACCCTTTATCGAGTCAATCGATAAAAGCAACTGTCTTGTTGTAGGTACGCCCGGCGACTGCGACATCATTAAGGAATTGGGCGATTCGCTGCCTCTGGATACCCTCGGCAGGGAGGGCTTTGTCATAAAGTCGGTGCAGATAGACGGCAAACAGGCAATTGTCGTCGCCGCCAACGAAGATATCGGTCTTCTATATGGCACATTTAACTTTTTGTGGCTTATCCAGACACGACAGCCGCTTGACGATTTGAATATAATCTCAAAGCCGCGTATTCAGCACCGCCTTGTCAATCACTGGGACAATCTCAACGGTTCCGTCGAGCGAGGCTATGCCGGCAGGTCTTTATGGAAGTGGGACGAACTGCCGGACAAGGTTGACTCGCGTTATCGCGATTACGCCCGCGCAAATGCCTCGGTCGGTATTAACGGAACAGTGCTTAATAACGTCAACGCCAATCCGGATATACTTAAACCGGAGTATCTCAAGAAAGTAGCTGCTCTGGCGGATGTATTCAGGCCTTACGGTATTAGGGTGTATTTGTCGGTCAATTTTTCTTCCCCGATATCAGCCAAGTTCAAACTGGAAAGCAGCCGTAGGGGCGGTATCGGAGACCTCAAGACTTCCGACCCGCTGGACCTGCAGGTCAGACAGTGGTGGAAGGACAAGGCTGCTGAAATATATGAACTGATTCCTGATTTTGGCGGGTTCCTGGTCAAGGCGAATTCCGAAGGTATGCCCGGCCCGCAGGACTACGACAGGACCCATGCGGACGGCGCGAATATGCTCGCTGAAGCGCTTCAGCCGTATGGCGGAATTGTGATGTGGCGTGCATTTGTGTATGTTCCGCAAACCGACCCCGACCGTGCAAAACGTGCCTATAAAGAATTCGTTCCTCTCGACGGGAAATTTCATCAGAATGTTTTTGTTCAATCGAAGAACGGCCCAATTGATTTTCAGCCTCGCGAGCCGGTCGCGCCGATATTCGGAGCGATGCCAAAAACTCCGCTGATGCTCGAGCTGCAAATCACGCAGGAGTATCTCGGTCACTCCAAACACCTGGTTTATCTGGGCCCGATGTGGAAGGAGTATCTTGAATTTGATACTCACGCGGATGGGCCAGGCTCTACACTTGCAAAAATTATCGACGGTTCATTACAGGGCTATAAGATGACGGGAATCGCCGGCGTTACCAATATTGGTGACGACCGGAACTGGTGCGGACACCTTTTCGCGCAGGCCAACTGGTATGCCTTCGGCCGATTGAGCTGGGACCACAGCCTTGGCGCTGAGCAAATCGCCGACGAGTGGGTCAGAGCAACGTTAACCAACGACGCCGACGCCGTAAACACCATAAAGTCGATGATGCTCGGTTCCTGGCAGGGGTGTGTGAATTATATGACGCCGCTCGGCCTGCATCATATTATGCAGGAGGGTTTTCATTACGGCCCCGGCCCGCAGTATGACAAGGCGCCAAGGGCCGACTGGAACTCGGTTTATTATCATCGTGCGGACGCCGATGGCCTGGGCTTCGACCGTTCCTGCACGGGCAGCAACGCGGTATCTCAATATTTCCCGGCGGTGTGCGAGGTCTTTAATGATGTAAATACCTGCCCTGAAAAATATCTTCTCTGGTTTCATCACGTTCCCTGGGACCGCAAAATGGATTCAGGCAGGACATTATGGGAAGAACTATGTTATAATTACAATTCGGGCGTAAAATATGTGGATAAGATGATAAACGACTGGCAAAGTGTTGAAAAATATATCGAACCGCAGCTATTTGCGCACGTGTCGGAAAAGCTGCAGACGCAAAAGAAAGATGCCGGTATCTGGCGTGATACCTGCATCGGTTATTTCCAGAAATTCAGTAAGAAATCGGTCTCTGAATCCAACTAAGATATTGAAGGAGCGATTTATGCAACACCAAACACAAAAACTCTCGATAGTAGAGAAAGTCGGCTACAGTCTTGGTGACAGCGCCGCAAATTTCATCTTCCAGACGGTGATGATGTTCCTGATGTTCTTCTACACGGACATCCTTGGAATCTCCGCGGCGGTTGCCGGAACGATATTTCTGGCAACAAGGATATTCGACGCATTCAACGACCCGATGATGGGGGCTATTGCCGACCGCACAAACACACGCTGGGGGAAGTTTCGCCCCTGGGTATTGATTACAGCGGTTCCTTTTGGAGTAATCGGAATCCTTATGTTTACAGCACCTAATCTCAGCCCCACAGGCAAAATCATATACGCCTTTATAACCTATAACCTGATGATGATTATATACACCATAAATAACGTTCCGTACTGTGCAATGACGGGAGTTCTGACCGGCGACTCAATAGAACGAACGGGGCTGTCGCAATATCGTTTTATCTTCGCAATGCTTGCGACGTTTGTAGTGCAGAGTTTCTCGCTGGATTTAGTCAAATACTTCGGCAAAGGAGATAATGCTAAAGGTTATCAGCTTACTATGGTACTTTTCTGTAGTTTGGCCATGATATTCTTTGTTATCACTTTCTTTACAACCAAGGAGCGAGTCAAACCCGATCCGAAACAAAAAACGTCCCTTAAACGGGACATTTCTGACCTTATGCACAACAAGCAGTGGCTTGCGATATTCTTTTTGACTGTTTTTATATTTGTTTACCTCGCGCTTCGCGGCTCGGTAACGCTTTATTATTTCAAATATTACGTAGGACGGGAAGACCTTTTCGGCAGGTTCAATATGCTCGGGATGGGTGTTACGCTTATCGGAATACTTTTCTCCAAACCGCTTGCTATACGCTTCGGCAAACGCAATACTTTTATGGTGTGCCTGTTTCTTACGGCTGTTTTTGCATCTGTGTACGCCTTTTTGCCACCTAATGCCATTTTTCTGATTTTCGCCTTTAATGTATTGCTTTCGCTTTCTTATGCACCCACAATTCCGATGCTTTGGGCGATGATGGCTGATGTTGCAGACTATGGTGAATGGAAGACCGGTCGTCGCGCGACAGGAATGACTTTTTCCGCAACGACTTTCGGATTGAAAATGGGGCTTAGCTTAGGCGGGGCGTTATCAGGATGGTTACTATCCTACTATGGATATGTAGCGAACCAGGAACAAACCGAGTTCACCCTGAAAGGGATTCGTTTGATGATGAGTATTTTCCCTGCTATCCCGTTCTTCATCGGAGTGGCCGTACTTTTCTTGTATAAAATTGACAAGAAAACAGAAATTGTAATGACGGAAGAGCTTATCGAACGCCGCAAGCATTATGACCTTGGTTCGACAGCTACAGAAGGAGCACAGGCGTGAAGATAAAGAAATTAACCATTAACGTAATAGCCGCTTTAGTAATATTCTCGGTGTCTGTTTTTGCCGCCGGTTGTGATACTCAGCCTGCGCTAAAAGATGTCTATGCGAAGGATTTTCTCATCGGCTGCGCGGTCAATTATGACCAAACCTGTGAAATGGTGCCGTGTGAAACGGCGATTATCACCGGGCAGTTTAACACCATTACGCCGGAGAACCTTCTCAAATGGGAAAAACTTTATTCCGATGCAAACGGATATAATTTTGACAAGGCTGATAAATTTGTCGAGTTCGGCCAAAAGAACAAGATGTTCATTGTCGGCCATACGCTCGTCTGGCAGCACCAGACGCCGATGTCAATCTTCCAGAATGCCGACGGCAACGATACCGACCGCAAGACTCTTCTGGCCCGGATGAAGGAGCATATCTTCACCGTAGTCGGTCGCTATAAAGGCAAGGTCAACGGCTGGGACGTTGTAAATGAAGCACTCGATGCCGACGGTAATATACGCAAGACCAAATGGTCCGAAATCATCGGCGACGACTACATCGAAAAAGCTTTCGAGTATGCTCACGAAGCTGACCCTGACGCCGAGCTGTATTACAACGACTTCGATATGTGGAAGCCGAGCAAATACGCAGGCGTTATCCGCCTCATAAGAGGCCTCAAGACCAAAGGCATTCGTATTGACAGCGTCGGAATGCAGGGACACTGGGGATTTGACTATCCATTTGATGAGGAGCTCGAAGCTGCGATTCTGGTTTATTCCCAGACGGGCGTTAAGGTAATGGTGACCGAGCTGGACATTTCGGTTTTGCCGAATCTTTTTGCAAACACTGGAGCTGATATTGCCGCAATGCGGGAAATGAGGGAAGGTTACAACCTTTATCCTGACGGCCTGCCCGACGAGATTCAGCAGAAGCAGGCGAAGCGTTACGCGGAGTTGTTCTCGATTTTTCACAGGCACGCCGACAGAATCAGCCGGATTACCTTCTGGGGTGTTCAGGACGGCAACTCGTGGCGAAATAACTGGCCTGTAAGAGGGTGTACGGATTATCCTCTGTTGTTTGACAGGGATTGTAAGCCCAAACCGGCTTTTGACGCGGTAGTCAAAGTCGTTAAATGTGACAAATAATTATCATTAAAGATAGATTGAACTTTGTTGAAAATCACAAGGGTATTTATCTCTGTGCTTAATTGAAGGACGGTACGGTATATGAATTGGTTTGTAATAAAAAGTTCGCTGTTGTTATCGGCGTCTGCCGTTTTGTTTATGGGTTGTTCGATACAGAACACACAGACGTTTAGTAACCCGATTATTCCCGGATTTTATCCGGACCCCAGTATTTGTCGCGTCGGCGACGACTACTATCTGGTTAACAGTTCCTTCGAATATTTTCCCGGCGTTCCGATTTTTCACA
>CAZFHM010000164.1:0-5226 GCA_964518825.1 uncultured Pirellulales bacterium | reverse complement strand
TAAAGGAGAACAATGATGAAAACTAAAAATGTCCCCGTTAAAATTGCATTTGCGATGATTATCACATTCGTTTTTCTCGCTGGTTGTAACTCGCTGCGATTCGCACCGGGCGAAGTCCAGAAGAAAAACGCATACCTCCACGAGCGTGCCACAATGTTCGCAGCCCTGGAAGCAAAGAACGAATCAACCTCGCCGCAGCTCCAGGCCCTTACCGAACTGGCCCATCTCCAGAGCGGCTCATTCACAACTTACTTCGGCCTGCCCTCAGAATTACCCCAGGCCTATACTCCGCAGGATGTTTTGCTCCAGTCGAACTTCGACCTCGCCCACGCCTCGCTCGCCGAATCCGCGCAAAGGCCCGACCCGTGGGATACCGCAGATGCCCTTTTGGAATTGGGTATAGGCATAAGTGCTCTCATCGGCGGCGTCTACGGCACAAAGGCCGTCAAATTCCTCAGGGAAGCACAGGCCAAATCACAGGCCCTGAAAGAGGTCATACAGAACAACGAGTTGTTCAAGAACCAAAACCCCGGCTCAACGGAAGCCTTTAACCAGGCCCAGCAGAACCAGTCCACAGAAACCAAAAAACTCGTCACCGAATTAAAAACATAGATTTTTTCGGCCACAAGTTCTGCTTTTATAAGACGTTATGGGAACAGAACTGCAAATTCACTTGACTAAGACATATTTGTTGACGATAATATAAATAGCTCATCTACCACGTGTAGAAGGAGTAAGGACGCCGTCCTAATTTAGGGCGGCGTTGGCTTTTTTAGGTAGTCTTTGTGTTCTTTCCGCAGTCTTTCCTTGCGATGCTCATAAGTTACTGGATATGCCGTCCATAGTACCCAAGCACTCGATCTATTTTCTAATATGACAAGAAATTCTGCATTTTCAAGCCAAAGCAAATGTCTGGTTTTACCTTTTCTTTGATTCTTCCATTGTTTTATAACTGGGTCATTTGCATGCTCGATAATAGCTCTAACCCATGCAATTCGTTCACATCTTTCGAGACTCGGTGTTCTAAGCTGCTCTGCGGGCCCCTCAGTAATAAGGTGCCAAAAGCCTCGTTCCTTTCCTTTTTCGAGGGACCTTTTGACGTAAACAGGTTTGCCATTAAAATGAGGGTGAGATTCAATAAAATCTTGATAGAATCTCGAATAGACTTCATCTTCATAACGTTGCCAATTGCCATCGAAATCTTCGAACAGCATCAAATTAGGAAGCCAATCAGGATCCATTGTCATGAACTCTCCCCTTGCCCATGCCACTGGAGAATATTTAGCTTGGTTTCTCTCGGCCAAGTCGTTTTAAGAAGTGATTTACATGACAATGTTTTAATACGACTAATAACAGCTAATTTGGCCGTGCTCGATCTGAGTTTTTCATTCTCATATCTCAAAGCTCCGAGGAGCAAATCTGTAAGCTGCAATAGCTCAGATTCATGAGACCGAATTTGTTGAACCCTTTCAATTATCTGCCCAGAGGTGTCGTATTTGCTGTTACGTAAGATTTCTTCGAGTTTTGCTCTTTTTTGTTCACTCTTCGTATCTTTGATATCTATGTAAATTCTGTATGAATTATTTGGCTCTATAATTTCCTTTAAAAGAACAAAGAACATCTTGTAGTACCAATCATCATGCGATTGATTATGACGGACATGGTCCAAGGAACCCTTTTCTGGAATCACCACGGTACGGAAATGAAGATCATCGTTTCTGAAAAAGTAATCGATAATGTCAAGGTAAAACTCGACTTTGCTGGGAGATACTTTTATCCACTTTATTTCGAAATCAGGTGGAAGTTGCCATTTGGCCTTAATTCTTCGTATGCACGTTGATATCTCTTTTGTTTTCTCAAGAGGACACCATAAAGCTGCAATTGCCATGACAGGCCTATTGTCGTTTTCAAGATGACAACTCTCATCACAGTAAATGTTAAATACTTGTGCCATAATTCTACCCGTAAATAGAGAAAAATCGTGGTATGAGTTTAATGTTTGGAGTTGTCCATGTAAAGCTCTTTGTGTCTTTGTGGACAGTCCACAGAAACCAAAAAACTCGTCACCGAATTGAAGACTTAAAGCGGTGTGTCCTGAAGTCAACTGATAAAGATTCCTATAAGAATCAAGATACCGAGAAACAGCAGAGCCGCTGCATTCAAAATAAGTCCAACAACAGCGAATATCTTTTTGCGATTTTTTTGACAGACCCCTGCTATACCCAAACCGGTACCTGCGAAGCTGCTGAGAATCATTGTCATAAAAATGGTTCCCGCAACGGGAAAGTGCTGTTCTTGTGACGTTTCATATTCACCGTGAAAAAGGAAAAGAATCAAAAAAGTACAAAACAAGGCTGTAAACAAAACTATAGACAATATGAATGATACAATACCAAGCTCGGAATTTTTTCCGATTCTATTATCAGGCTTTAAAGCCTGAATAGGAATTGTAATTACTTGCTCCGATTCTGCAGCATTATTGTTTCTCTCGGTTCCCCTTTTTCTTTTGAATGTTTCATTCAGGAACTCTTTAAGTTCATCATAATTTCCTTCCGTTATCTTCCTGTTTGGTATAACTATGGCATTTACTGAAGATACGTAAATAAATGCGTAATCATCAGTAAATATAATTCGTTCAACTGTATCCCATGAGTACTTGGATTCAGAATATTTCCCCTGGTCGATTATATGATTTTCATCGAGCTCAAGTTGTTGTTCACCTAAAAAGGTTCTGTTCTTCCCCTCACGGTACATTCGCTTAACTTGTCGTTCTACCTGCTTAGGCAGCCATTTCCACATAACTAATGATAATAAAATGGAAAACACAGCTGCCGAAACAGTTCCTGATAAGTTACGAGATAACAGAGAAAGACTGGCAAAAAGAATTATTGGCATAATAAAGATATTAATGATTTTCATACGACGGTGTGTTTTGCTGTGTCTCATATGTACGCGATTAAATGCAACTATATCATCTAAGTTTACAGAGTATTTTATTAATATCTAAGAACCTTCCTAAAAAGCCCGTCGAAACCAAAAAACTCGTCACTGATATTACAGTGTTTTCTCGCCGACGAGCTCGCGCACACGGTCGACCTTGAAATGCACTAAGTATTTATTGGCCTCGTCCGGCTCTGGACAGATTTCCGGATGCTCTTCGATAATTTTGTCGACAACCGAGACATTCGTCTCTTCGCGAATCATCGTCAGGTACAATCGCACCCCTGCATTGTCAGCAGGGTCCTCGATAAACATATACACGGCACTGGAGTTATGCCGGATGTTCTGGTGACTGAGCCTTTCACGCATCACTAAAGCTATGGTATCTTTATCGACGATCATCGGCTTCGCATAAATCGCCAGGTCAACCTGGCCCTCGGCATCCGCCGTCGCCAGCACGCCTATCCCTTTTGCTTTGGCGAAATATTCAGACAGGTTCATTTACCTTTACTCCTTAAGTTTTTGAGTTTTTCCTTCAGCGTATCGCCCAGGTTGCGTCCACGAATCGGCTTAGTGATATAATCCACCGCCCCAATCTCATAAGCCCTGTCTATTGTCCCTATCGCCGATTCCGACGTAAGCATAATCACGGGGATATTCGCTGTCTTTGCGTCATATTTAAGAGCCGACAGCACCTCCAGCCCGTCCATACCCGGCATCATGATATCCAGAAGCACAAGTCGAGGCCTTGTTTTCCTGACCAGTTCGATTCCGCTCTTACCGTCCGCCGCTCCGTAGACCTCGAATCCGTCCCTGTTCAGATTAAACTCCACCACCCGCCGCAGACCTGCATCGTCATCGATAACCACCACCGGGATTCGCCTTATCTTCTGGGCCTTCTTAATCTGCTTCTGACATCTTTTGAGTTTTTCACGGACCGTCTTGCCGAGCTTTTCAGGCCTGACTGATTTGCCGATACACTCATCCGCGCCCAGCGACAGCGCATCTTCCGTTTCGCCGATTGTTTCGCCTTCGGTAAATACTATAGCTGGTATGTTCCGTGTACGCGCGTCACGCTTTAACTCTGCGATTATCTCAGCCCAGTCCGAACATGCCAGCAGCACAACTTTCGGCGGATTCGTTAAAACCGTCGCCAGGCCGGATACACCGTTTGCAGCCGTCGCAACCCTGAAACCGTCGAGAAAGAGATTATACCGGACCGACTCACGGAACTGCTCATCTTCGGCGATAACCGCCGCCGGTATTCGCTTTCTCAATGCCATAATGTATCCCCTTACCGCACGTACAATACAAGGCTTACCCTGCTTCGCATACACTTGGGTACACCAGAGATTATACCCAAATTGCCCCGGCCTTCAACCTTTCTGATTTATACCGAGCCGCGAGGTATTGAAACTTTTGCCGCCGACGACTAAAATGTCCTTTTCGATAAACTATTGACCCAAGCCGCTGAAATTGGAAAAAATCATGGTCGTTGGTGTAATGACAACCCAGCTTTATCTACACGGGATGACCTCACTCAAAGATAAGCGTAGAATCATAAAGAGCGTTATCGAAAGGCTCAAAAGCAGGTTCAATATCTCGATTTCCGAAGTCGACCACAACGATATAAAGACCAGTGCTGTTCTCGCATTGGCTCTGGTCTCGAACGACACTCGTTTTATCAATCAGCAGCTCGACAAAATTCTCGACTTCATGCGCAACGACGGTCGCTTCACACTCGGACCCGTCGAACGAGAAACCTTCTGAGAGATTTTCTCAGAAGCAATCTCTTACATCACACTGTCAACAATACGTCCTGCCCCGAGGAATATATCAACAGCAATCGCCGAACATACTATTGCTGCACGAAGCCACACAAGCCGACTCTTACCTTTTGCCAGAAAGAAAATCACCCCCGTCGCTATCGCCCCAACCACGTACATCTGCGCCGACTCTATAAATCGCCTTGTATAACCCGAACCGAGTCCCGCAAAAACGTGCGTCGCCTTTGTGCCGAGCAGCAGGGTGACTATTGCACAGGCCAGCAGTACAATCGCACTTGCCAATACCCATTTCCTGTCACTATAGCCGCAGTGTATTATACCCTCTATCCCCTCTCCAATCAGAACCGCACAGCACAACAGCGGCACGGTTAACCATATGATTCGAGCTGCGCTGGAAAAGGAGTCAAATACCAACAACGCCACGCCAAGAGCAAAAATGAACATCACGCTATACCTTCTTGCCGCCATAAGCATCGCAAAACCGATTATCAATGCGCCG
>CAZFHM010000163.1:2656-5309 GCA_964518825.1 uncultured Pirellulales bacterium | reverse complement strand
CGTCAAATCAAATCTGCAACCTTGTAATAGGCCTTGTTTTGCATATAATAACCAACTGATTTTGTTTGGTTTATCTGCTGAAAGGCTTTTCAGGAACTTTTCTATGGCGAAACTGGCGAAGCTCGATGACATCGTATCACTGTGCAAAAGACGTGGTTTTATCTTCCAATCCAGCGAGATTTACGGCGGCCTGGCGAGCTGCTACGACTATGGCCCGCTCGGAGTCGAGCTGAAAAACAACGTCAAAAGGGCCTGGTGGAAGTCCACCGTCCAGATGCGCGACGACGTGGTCGGACTGGATTGCAGTATCCTGATGCACCCGATGGTCTGGAAGGCGTCGGGACACGCCGATAAGTTCGCTGACCTTATAGCCGAGTGCAAAAAGTGCAATACAAGAACCCGCGTCGACCACCTCAAAGAAAAAGACGCCGAACACGCCGAAGAACATACGGCCCACGCCGATATCCGGACGGAGATGGCCGCAGCCCGCGACCTGAGCAAAAAAGTATGCCCAAGCTGCGGAACGGTCGGGCAGTTCACCGAGCCGATGCCGTTTAAGCTGATGTTCGAGACACAGATGGGGGCAAACGTCGATGACGCGATGACAATCCACCTTCGGCCGGAAACCGCGCAGGGCATCTTCACCAATTTCAGAAACGTGCTCGATACAACACGGGTCAAAATACCGTTCGGCATCGCCCAAATCGGCAAAAGTTTCCGCAACGAAGTCACCACAAAAGCCTTTATCTTCCGCACCCGAGAGTTCGAGCAGGCCGAGCTGGAATTCTTCTGCGAACCGGGCACCGACGAACAGTGGTACGAGCACTGGAAGCAAAGGCGGTTCGACTGGTACCTCGAACTGGGAATCAAAAAAGACAACCTGCGATTTCGTGACCATGACCCTGATGAACTGGCACATTACGCAAAGGCCTGTGTCGACGTCGAATACAAATTCCCGTTCGGCTCGGGTGACTGGCAGGAGTTAGAAGGAATAGCAAATCGCACCGATTACGACCTTCGCCAGCACCAGCGGGGAATGCGAAGCCTCAACAGGTGGTACGAAAACGACCGCGACCTGGCGAAAATCAGCCTGGCCGATGAATCTGAGGATTATTTCAAAGGCCCGCTGTCATATTTCGACGACCTGGAAAAGAAAAGATATATCCCTTATGTAATTGAACCGAGTGCCGGGATTGACAGAAGCGCGCTTGCATTTCTTGTCGATGCCTACGACGAGGAAGAAGTCCGCGGAGAAACTCGAAACCTGCTTCGGTTCCACCCGACCCTCGCCCCGGTGAAGGCGGCTGTATTCCCGCTGGTCAAAAAAGACGGTATGCCGGAAATAGCCCGCAGGATTTACGACGATTTGAAAAAATATTTCAATTGCTTCTACGATGAAAAAGGCGCGGTCGGCAGACGATACCGCAGGCAGGACGAGGCCGGTACGCCCTACTGCATAACCGTTGACGGCCAGACCAACGAAGACAGCACCGTTACCGTCCGTGACCGCGATTCGATGGACCAGGTTCGTATCGCAACCGACCAGCTAAAAACCTATCTCCGCGAAAAACTCGATATGTAGCACGGGCTTGAAGCTCGTGCCACCTGACAGTGGAATAAATCCCGACTGCGGTAGAATATGATTTTATTTGAAGATTTAATGGCTTTCGGCAGTCCTTTATAGAAGGAGCGAATAAAGGAGTACGAAATGTCTCAAGAAAAAGAAACCAAACCCCAAAATACGGTAAAAACAAAGAAACGGCTAATCGACACCGTCACACGGTGGTTCTTCGCCACGCTGTTTGTGATCTTGCTCATATTAGCGATAGTGTTCCAGGTAGCATGGAAAATAACCGCCCTTTTTTTTATTCTCACAGCCGGCTTGACTTTGCTGCCCAAATCATATCGAAAGTGGTTTTATGCCTGCTTAGGCGTCACAGTTTTAGCTCTTATCATCTGGGTCTTTCTGCCCGACGATAACCAAGGCTGGCACCCTTACACATTCGACGAAGAAGCCGCCGCCTTAAATGCCAGATATGCCATACCAGACGAACAAAACGCAGCAATCATTTACGAAATACTTGCTGAGACATTTGACGGCTACCCAGATTTTAATATCCCTGATGACGACTACACCTTCGATGAACTCAGCCGAAAGCAGTGGACGGCAGATGAATACCCTGAATACGCGGCGTGGCTAAACAAACAAGAATCCTCAACGAACGAACTACTCAAAGCGACTGCAATGGATAAATGTTCTTATCAAGCCCAACCATTCTTAACATATTCGCGTGGTCTAACAGATAGAATGAGCTCAGCCAGGCGCTGGTCGAAATTTCTTAACTTCGCAGGCTATTTCTATCTTGGTGATGGCCGTCGAAGCGAAGCATTGGCCGCTTACATTGCTGCCATTCGTCTGGGAAGACATTTTCGACAGCAATCCAATGCCCTACACAAGCTTATAGGCATGGCGATAGAAAGACCGACAAGTCTAAACGAGTTCGTTGTCAAAAGCAGGCCTGTTGAGGACGAATTGCGTCAAATAGAAAATGCGATTGAGCAACTTCAGGTTGATTGGGATATCGAAATAGCATCCATATTGGAATACGAAAAATTACAAGCGAAGAATTTGCTGGGAATGTTCTATCAGATT
>CAZFHM010000163.1:0-2646 GCA_964518825.1 uncultured Pirellulales bacterium | reverse complement strand
AGGCATAATACGATTAAGCCATGACCCTCTTGCGCACATTAGAGAAGCCTATAGAAGAGAAGTCGAGAGCGATGAAATCTGCGATCCCAATGAGTTTGAAGAAAGCCAGCACATCCTGAGGCCAAGTCTGCCACAAAAAAAGATTCTTAAGGCTTACACAATTCTACTATGGCTCTCAGCACCAGCCAATCCCGAAGAAGCTGGATTACTAGTCGAAAGATACTTTGACAAATACAAACCCACCTTTGTTAAAGATTATGATAAGGACGTGCGCCACGAGTTAGCATACTGGAACAAAATGTCGTCAGGTTTCTTCGCATTGGCCTCGGCTGATATTCGGCATTTGGCAGAAAGTTCGGCCAGAGTATCTGAGGAAATGATGTATCTGTATCGGGAGATGCAAGAACTGCAAGAGATGTATGCAAGAGGCACCCGTATCTTGATTGCTCTTCGCCGATTCAAGAACAAGAATGGATATTGGCCTGACCATATCGCAGACCTCAATGATCTGTCTTGCGAAGATAGCTTTATTGACCCTCTCAATAACGACATTTTCGTCTATAAGCGAACAGATGAAGGTTTCCAGCTTTATAGCAAAGGCAGGAACGATATTGATGAAGGCGGCAGGTACGAAAGCGTGTGGGACGCCAACACAATTACAATTGAAACTATACATGATGACCGGCTGATTTGGCCACCAAAATTAAGCTCAAAAAACAAGGAAGGAGCCGACCCAAACGATGAAGAGTGACGAAAAAATCGAGCCCTCGAAACCCGCGAAAACAAAAAAACGGCTGATGACCACCATCATACGGTGGTTTTTTGCTACTCTGTTTGCGGTCCTGCTGATATTGGTGATAGTATTCGGTGCCGCGTGGAAAATAATCCTCCTTTTATCCATACTCACAGCCGGCCTGACTTTGCTGCCCAGACTATATCGCAAGTGGTTCTACGCCTGCTTAGGCGTTACAGTTTTAGCCCTTATCATCTGGGTCTTCCTGCCCGATGATAACCAAGGCTGGCGACCTTACACCTTCGACGAAGAAGCCGCCGCCTTAAACGCCAGATATGCCATACCCGACGAACAAAACGCGGCGATACTCTACAATCAACTGCCCGAAATCTTTGACGACCCGTGTGTGGCTTTTATCTCTGAAGATTCTAACACTTTTTACAAACTCACGCGTGAACCCTGGTCCGCTGACGATTACCCCGAATATGCCGGGTGGCTTGAAAGTCATCAGGAAATAATCAACCTGTTGTTGCAAACAACTCAATACCAGCGATGTTATTTTGGCTCTGCAGCCGACGTAATTATGGATGATAGTCTCTACAAGCCGCTTAGTCCTACAAGACGTGCGGCACAACTGCTGGTCTTTGCAGCGAATTATGACATCGGCCAGAAAAAGTTTGATCAATCCCTTGCAAAATATGATGCTATGATGTGTATCGGAAACCATTTTCAGCAAAATCCAAGTACTATCCATAAGCTCGTCGGAATAGCTATCGAAGCTTTGGCAATAGGCGGATTACAACAATTTATTATTGAGCAAAACGTTACTACTGAACAAATTAAACAAGCAGAAGCAATAGCTTCCAAAGCTGATCTCTCCTGGAAAAAGCATTTCCCGCAAATTATCGAGCACGAAAAACTTTATCTAAAAAATTTTGCGGCCTATTATTATGAAATTAATCCGCAAGGCCGTACTCGTTTTGCCCGTGACCCATGGCGCCGCTGGAGAGAATATTACAAGAATGTGCTGGAAACCGAACCTCCCGAATATGAAGACATGAAAGAATGGTATGAATCGATTGTTCATCCTTCCTACGGGCGAAAGAAACTCTGGAAAGCAAATACACTTTTACTGTGGCTGGCATTGCCTTCCAAACCACAAACTGCAGGTCAAATTATCGACGAAGAATATCAGCCTTATTACGAGATGCTTGAGCCTGATTACGACTGGCAACAAAAATCTAAAGGGCTAACACATTTCCTGAGTTGGCCAACATTTACCCACCTGCAACTTAATTTCAGATACTTCGCCAAAACCATGGTTAAAATGAACGCAGATACATATCATCAATTACACGATCTCTATCTGCGGCTTGACGCGGATAAAAGAGGGACGCTGCTTTTAGCAGAACTGAAACACTACAAAGACAAAAATGGTTCGTGGCCTGATTCCTTGGAACAAATCGAAAATCTTACTGACAAAGAAAACCTTATCGATCCTCGTAGTAATTGCCCGTTTGCATACCATCTGACAGACGACAGTTTCGAGCTTTACAGTATAGGACCAAACAGGATTGATGAAGGCGGCAAGTACGAAAGTGAATTTGACCCTAACACATTCAAGTCTACAACAATTCATGATGATTGGTTGATTTGGCCGCCAAAGTTAAGTTCAAATCAAGAGGAAGGAGCCGACCCGAACGATGAAGAGTGAAACGAGTATTTCGGATTTGAAAAATACTACAGGACAGCAGGTAACGCTTTGCGGCTGGCTGTATAACAGCCGCAGCAGCGGCAAGGTGCAGTTTCTCGTCCTGCGCGATGGGACCGGCCTGTGCCAGTGTGTCGTCGAACAAGGCAAAATTCCCGATGAACTTTTCGAGCAGCTACGACACTTAGGCCAGGAATCGTCG
>CAZFHM010000162.1:0-5350 GCA_964518825.1 uncultured Pirellulales bacterium | reverse complement strand
AGCAAACAAAGGGAAAAAGCATTGAGCCTGCCAAACACTTTGCCGTCATTATGAGCCATATCATTGGTGATGCAGAAAAAAGATTTGGCCCCCATCTCGCCCATTTGTCAAACTATTAAAATTCCCCCCGCCGACTTCATACTTTTTTCTGATTGAGGCGAGCACACAGAATTGATTATACCCTGCTTGTCGCGGCGCAGCGTAGCGAAAACGGATACCCTGTACTTTAGCGCATTATCCAGCTCATGCCTGCGAATGTCATCTTCGGCTCGGCTCGAAAGGCCGGGTCGCCGCTGAATTTGTAATCCAGCTCAAGTGTCTTTCGCAGAAAAACCTTCGTAGGCTCGCCATCCTCTTCGGCCGCGGGATAATCGACGACAATTGTTTCGTTACTCAGACCTGCAACAAAAAGACTGACTTGCTTAGCCTGCATATCGAAATCAGGCCAGATGATTGCGATGTCCCTCGTGTTGTCCTGGCCCTGCAGTATCCGCATCCCGCTTGGGTCGAGCGACTCGAGGAACGGGTACATACCGCGATGCCTTGTCTTTATATTCTCGAATACTTCCGGCGACACGCCCCTGCCCGCCGGGATAATCTCGAATGTATCGGTCATCAGCTCACACTGCGGATAAAACTCAACATCATCGCCTGTATTGTTGGTAACCGTAAGAATCAGGTACCAGAAGCGAACCGGCTGACCGCCCTGCTCGGGCCTGAGCATAATCTGCTGCAGCTGTTCGTACTGCACGTCGACCGTCCAGTCCTGCGGCCGCTGAACCACCGCCGGCTTCGGTGCAGCCATCGCCAGGCAGGTCACTGCAATCACAAGACTTAATAGACACACAAGAATTCTCATCGGCAACCCCTCAAAATGTAAATACCGAGCATTTCTCATATTTTACACGATAATGCCTCATAAGCCAAGTGTTTTCTGCCGGCGATTTGGCGTCCCCTGCTGCCGGTCAACCGAGTTCCCCTCCGTCAAATAATAATTGCCTAAGGCCCCGATTTGCATTATTTTATCGGCCTGTGGTGAGCTTGTCGAAGCCGCTGGTTAATCGTCAACGCCCGTATCAGGATGATAGTATGGCCGAAGAGCAAGAACAGCTTCTGCAGAAAATTGAGCCGCTGCTCGAAGCCGAGAACAAGACCACACTCCGCAAGGCCCTGGCCGAATACCGCAGCAGCGAAATCGCCGAAGTAGTCGATATTGTCGATGACGACGACCGCCGCCTCATCTTCGACGTGCTCGATATGGAAACCAGCGCCGAAGTCCTCGAAAAAGTAAGCGAAGCAACCAGGAAACAGTTGTTCGAGCTGCTCAAAAATCACGAGCTGCGGGCAATAATACTGGAGCTCGGACCAGACGAGGCCGCGGACCTGCTGGCCGAACTGCCCGACGAAGAGTGTCAGCAGCTCCTTGCCGATATCTCACCGGCAAAGGCCACACACATCCGAAAGCTGATGAGCTACAGTGAAGACTCGGCCGGCGGCATTATGGACCCCGTCCTTATCAGCGTCACCGAGGACGCCACCGTCGCCGAAGCCGTCAGCAAAATCCGCGCCGCCGAAATCGACGAGGATTTTTTCAGCGTCTTTGTTGTCGATAACAAAAGCAAGTTCGTCGGAGACGTCCGTATCAGGCACCTTATAACCTCCCCGGAAGACAAACATATAAAAGAATTACTCGACCCCGACGCGATTTATGTCTATGCCGACGCCGACCAGGAAGAAGTCCGCAATATCTTCAGAAAAAATGATCTCATTTCCGCACCCGTCCTCGACCGCAGTAACCGGCTGATAGGAAGAATCACCGCAGACAGAATCATCGAAGTGGCCGAGGAAGAAGCCGCCGAGGACTTATACGCCATGGCTGGCACCGATCCCGACGAGCTCGACACTTTCAGCATGTTCAACGCCGCACGGGTGCGAATGACCTGGCTGCTGCCCTGCCTGCTTGGCACCGCCGTCACCGCACTTGTTATGACCTTTTTCAGGGATTTCAATCCAACAGTCTTCGTCGCTGCCGTCTCTTTCGTCCCTATGATTGCGGCAATCAGCGGCAACGCAGGTCTGCAAACCTCGGCCATAGTCGTTTCGGGCCTGGCCACCGGTCACCTCGCCGCACTGAAACTCTCGCAGGTCTTCACTCGCGAAGTGCGAATCGCCATGATCGTCGCGCTCGCCTGCGGAATCGCCGGAGGCCTCCTCTGTTTTGCCTTGTTCCAGCTCAAAGCCGACCTGCCGCATACGGTGCAGGTAACAAGGCTGGTCTCTGCGTTCAGCGTGGCTATGTTCTCTGCCATAATGGTCTCGACGACCCTCGGACTGTTCCTGCCATTCCTCTTCAGAAAAATAGGTATCGACCCCGCTATCAGTTCCGGCCCCCTCGTGACAACCGCCAACGATTCTATCAGCGTCGCAATATACCCTGGCCGTTGTGCTGGCAGGCTGAGGAAAATGACTTAGCTTAGGTGCCGAAAGTACCGATATATCGAAGTTCCAACACTTGACAATATGGCCGAATGTCTTATAATAATGGGTCTTTGGAGTCTTTATCGGGGTTCTTGAGAATACAAAACCCTTCTCGATCCGTTGGGCAACAGGAGCCAGCTTAGTTTACTCGACCTTGGATTATATTATGACAAACGAACAGCCTATTTCCACTGGAACCTCGCCAGGAGTTCCCGCCAGGCTTGACAAATATTTCCATGCGGCCGTCACAAATAAGGCGAGCGACCTTCACCTCAAGGCCGGCCAGCCCGCCAAACTGCGTATCAGCGGTCAGCTTAAAGATACCTCCGGAGAAGTGATGACCAAAGAATTTATCGAAGAATCAGTCCTCGAAATACTAACGCCCCAACAGAGAGACTTTTTCAAACGGCACGGGACGCTTGACTTTGCATACGAGCTTGACGACGAGAACCGTTTCAGAATAAATATTTTCCATCAGCGTGGCGCGGTGAGCATGGCCGCAAGGCGGGTCGAATCAACCGTCCCACGCTTCGAACAGATTAATCTGCCGAACACGCTGGAGAAAATCGCAGACCGTGCCCAGGGCCTCGTATTGGTCGTCGGACCGACCGGAGCCGGTAAGACAACGACTATCGCCGCAATGATTGACTTTATCAACCGGACGCGTTCCTGCCATATCATTTCTATCGAAGACCCAATCGAATACGTATTCAAGGACAAAAAAGCCATCGTCTCCCAGAGAGAAATAGGGATAGACGTTCGCGATTTCAACGATGCGCTGACTTATCTTATGCGGCAGGACCCGGACGTCGTATTCATAGGTGAGATGCGCGATTCAGCCACCGTCACCGCCGGTATGAGGGCCGCCGAAACAGGCCATCTCGTATTCGGAACAATGCACTCGGCTAATGCCTCACAGGCCGTCGGCAGGCTTCTCGACTTATTCCCCCAGAATGAGCGCGACCAGGTCAGAAAAACGCTTAGCCTTTCGATAAAAGCTATCGTAAGCCAGTTGCTTTTGCCGTGTATAAAGGAAGGTATTGACCGAATACCAACACTTGAAATAATGTTGGCTAATCCCGAAGTCAGAAAGCTCATAGCTGAAGGCAGAGAAGGAGATTTGCCGGCGGTAATAAAATCATGCCGGGAAGAAGGCATGCTTGACATTACCTACAATTTGTGTCAATTGGTAAAGGACGGGTACGTTGACCCCAAGGTGGCTTTCAAGCACGCACCCAATGCAGAAGAGCTCAAAATGGCTCTCAAAGGTATACGTGCCAGCACCACCGGAATTATGTAAGGGGCTCCAATACGAAAAATAGCGTTTGCCGAACCCCTGTGATACGTTTGATATTTGGTAACGGAGTGTTAAATGCCTGATATTCTTCTTGTCGCCGTCCAGTTCGGCGGATACATCTCGATTGCCAAGTTCGTTGCTTTCCCTGTTCTGCTTTTCGCCTGGCTCTGGGTCGTGGGCTGGATTAATGATGACGCAAAATCCATAGGCACTAAAGACGACCTGTGGACCGGTATAATCCTCGCTGCGGGCGCCGTCGGTGCACTGCTCTGGCTGATGATTCCGATTTTTTTCGTCGGCCTGCTGCTCTATATTATTATGGTTGCCGCCGCGTTACTGAGCTACGTAATGCACCGAAATTCCATCGTGCCGGAATTTGAAAAAATTCTGACCCCGGACCACATCGCTGGACTCTTCTCCTCCAATCGGCCAAAGAAAGGCGAGGGGTTTGAAGACCTTGTCTTTATCACCACAAACGATAACGAGATTTCTGTACCAGAACCCAGAACAAAGGAATTCTTCGGCTTTAAAATCGCGTACGATATATTCAAAGATATTCTTTATCGCAGAGCCGGTAATGTCGTACTGCAGCCCGGCGCCAACGCCTACACACTCAGTTATATCGTTGATGGTGCGACGCTGAAACAACCCGATATGGCAAAAGACAAGGTCGATACGCTCGCCGGTTTTCTCAAGCAGCTCGCGAGCCTCGACGTCTCCGAAAAGCGAAAACCCCAAAAGGGTACGTTCAGAATCACTCAGGAACAGGGAACCAGCCAGTGGGAAATCGCCACCGCAGGTTCAACCGCCGGAGAACAGATAAGGCTCAAACAAGTCACGCAGGATACAGCGATGCGGCTGTCCGAATTAAACCTCCTTCCTGAACAATACGAGCAGATGAATTCTATCGCCGGCATGAAGAAGGGCCTGTTCCTTATATCCGGGCCGAGATTGTCAGGCGTCACAACGACCTTTTACGCACTGTTAAGAAATCACGATGCATTTATCAACAGCATAAGCTCACTCGAGCTGAATCCGACGGTTGAGCTGCCTAACGTCACCCAGGAAGTCTTCTCACTGGGCAACAGCGGCACCAGCACTTATGGCAAAAAGCTCCTGTCAATCGTGCGAATGAGCCCGGACGTGCTCGGCGCCGTAGATATTAAAGATGCCGAAACAGCCAAGGTCGTCTGCCACGCCGCCAAAGAAGGAGCTACAGTTTACGCCACCATAGAAGCCGACAGCATCATCACCGCCATAGGTAAAATGCTCAAGCTTATCGGTGACAGAAAACGCCTCGCCGAGACCATCATCGGTGCAAGCAACCAGCGTCTGGTCAGAATGCTCTGCCCGGAGTGCAAACAGGCTTACGAACCCAACAAGGAGCTGGTAAGGAAATTCAATATCCCGCCGCAAAAGGCCAAGGTCTTGTACAGAGCGGGAAAACTCGTTTACGACAAACGCGGCAAAGGTTACCCATGCAAGACCTGTCATGAGATTGGTTATTTCGGAAGGACTTGCGTCTTCGAGACTATCGTTATGGACAACGAGCTGAGAAGAGCCCTCTTCGAAGCC
>CAZFHM010000161.1:0-5394 GCA_964518825.1 uncultured Pirellulales bacterium | reverse complement strand
TCGATTGCAATCCTCGCCGTCTGGGCATCACGAATTTCGCCTATCATCAGCACCTGCGGGTCCTGCCGCAAAAGGGAGCGCAAAGCGGTTGAAAAATCCATATCGCCGTACGCTGATATCTGCACCTGGGTAACACCGTCTATTCGAAACTCCACCGGGTCTTCGAGACTGACTATGCTCTTTCCCGGTGAGCTGCCGAGTATATATCTCAGCATCGCCGCCAGCGTTGTGCTCTTGCCGCTGCCCGCAGGACCCGTCAGCAGCAATACTCCCTGACTTTGCGCAGCTATTGTTTTGAGCTTTTCATACAAATGCTCCGAAAAGCCGAGCTGCCCGAGCCGGGAAAGCTCCTTGTGCTGATAGAACAGCCGAACTACCGCTCGCTGGCCGTTGATTGTTGGAAAAACTGCCAGACGCTCATCGAGTACACCGTCCAGCGGAGTCTTTATTTCCATTCGGCCTTCCTGCGGTATATCATTACGATAAGTCAACAGCCCGCCGAGGACCTTAAGCCTTGCAATGACGTTATCCGAAAGGATTTTCGGAAGTCTTTCTACGACCTCAAGCACACCATCAAGCCGGAATTTAACCTGTAGTTCCGAAACTGTCGGGTCGAAATGAACGTCACTGGCCCCGCAGCCAATCGCCTTGTTCAGAATCTCATCCACCCAGGCCACCACATCCTGTGGCTCTTTTATGCCTTTTTTCCCGTCATTATTGCGCCTGCTAAAGAGCATAATATGGCCTCTATGAACAAAAAACGGCTTTGTCACCCTAAATAAGACGAATTCGACCCGGTGACGTTATTAAAATAAACAGGATTTTTGAAGATTTTTCCGAAATTTTTGTTAACATAGATTCTATGGGGATGTCTTAAATTATGAAACATTGATAAAACGACATTTATGGCTGGCCAGGTAAACATCGCTGGGCTTTCGTGGGACATTACCATACCTGAGGTCCTCAGCGGCACTCAGCGATGGGTACTGTCCGCCATGCAAAAACATGGGCCCGAGTTAGTAACTATGCTCTGGCGGATACTTGCCAATGAGCAGGATGTTTGCGACGCATATCAGGACACATTCCTTAAGCTCGCTCACTACGAGTCAGGGCAGAAGCCTCAATACGTCAGGGCTTATGTGTTCCGAACCGCCGCGAACACCGCCCTGTCAATGCTCAGGCACAAAATCATCGAAAGAAAACGTGTGCAAACGCTTCAAATGCAAAGCACGACAGATACAGCCAACGACCTGAACTCAGGACTGTTGCAGCAAAACTTGCGCTCATGCATTGCAAGGCTACCCAAAAACCTGAGAGAAGTGGTGACTTTTCACGACCTGGCCGAGCTGCCTTACAGACAGGTCGCAAGAATTCTCGACATTACACCCGCAACCGCCAGGGTATACCGATGCAAAGCGGTACGGCTGCTGGCGGTATGGATGAATAAAAGCGAAAACGAAATATGAAAACACAGCAAAAAAATCGGAGATGCAAAGACATAAAAAGGTGGTTGTACACCGCGCTGAGTAAGCAGATTGGCCCTGATGCAGGCTGGGTACAGCAGCATATCGCCTCCTGCCCGAAATGCCGGAGCAGACTGCTCTGGGCGTCGCGAGTCGGTGTAGCATTGCAACTCATAAAATCTCAGCCGCACAGTCTGGACCTGCTCGCCCAGGCCAACCAAAAAGCCGTATCCGTACTCAAACATTCCCTGCGATACTCCGACAAGGCACAGAAGCTAAAAGCCGCGATGCCGCAGCCTACTATTTTCGAAAGACTCAGGAAGTACCGCAGCGCCGCTGCGAATCTCGCCGCCTGCGTCACTATATTGCTTCTGATGAAAGCAGGTATGTTCTCTTCGACCAGGAAATTCCAGAACGACGGCAACAATGCGCTGCGGCATTACTACACCAACTACGTCGGTGACGAAATAGCCGACGAAATATTCCCTTCATAAAAGCTCGTCCGCCGGCATACTCCTTCTTGACGCTGCTGCGCTGTCGGTCTAAAATCCAATATCGTACTTTGAGGGACAATCTTCTATGCAGGAAACAGCAGCCAACGACGCCAAATACATGCGTTCGGCAATTCAACAGGCCGAGATAGCCGAACAAAACGGCGACGTCCCTATCGGGGCAGTAATCGTCCATCAGGGCCAAATCATCGCCAGGGCCTGCAACCAGCGCGAACTGCTAAAAGACCCCACCGCACACGCTGAGATTATAGCACTGACACAGGCCGCAGCCGCTCTCGAAACCTGGCGGTTAAACGATTGCACAATATATGTCACCTTAGAGCCCTGCCCGATGTGTGCGGGCGCACTGGTTCTTGCCCGGCTCGACAGATTAGTTTACGGCTGCGACGACCCGAAGACCGGCGCGGTTAAGAGTCTATACAATATCGTTCAGGACGAAAGGCTCAACCACCGCCTTGAAGTAACGTCAGGCGTCTGCGCCGACGAATGTTCCGCCCTGCTCCAAAACTTTTTTTTCCGCCGCCGCGATAAAAACAAAAACAACTTGAACGATGTTTAGCCGTCTTTACTAATCTGCCCGGCCGTCGCAGCGGCACTTTTAGCCTGTGACCAGAATGCTAATATCAGAATGCCTAATACAATGCAGGGCAAAGAATCGCACAGATACCATTTGGCAGGCATCCCCGCGACGATACCCGTTATCAGGCAGGCCAGACCAAGCAACACCGACACGACGGCTGAAAACGAAACCATCACTCCGTATTTCATCGGCCGCAACGCAAGTATTATAAAAAACACACCAATCGCTCCGTACGTCGCCGACAGCAGCCGGGCAAAATACTCGAACACCGGCGCATCGGGAAGCGACTCGACCCCGAAGATGCCGGTGACCCGCGGCCACACCGACATCGGCGCAAAGACTCCAGCCACCGCCGACAGGCAGAAAATAGCTGTTATCCACAGAAACAATTTTAATCCTGCCATTTCTCATCCCTTTCAATTATTTATTTTTCCCTTTCCAGAGAGGACGTCATATTACCACCCAAAACCGGCCGATACAAGCTGGACTATTCGCTCCGAATCAGTAAAATAAGCTAAAGCCTATTGACCGACGACTATCGACTAATCACGGAGAGGTGTCGGAGTGGCCTATCGAGCAGCCTTGGAAAGGCTGTGTAGGGCTTGTCCCTACCGCGGGTTCGAATCCCGCCCTCTCCGTTGGCCTTTGGCCAACAGAGCAGTTGAACAAAAGTTCAACTGCGGTCTACTGCTCAACTCTCAAGGCGGGACCGGAACACGCGCAGATGCCGAAGGCATAAAAAAAGCCCCCGAATTTTTCGAGGGCTTTTTTCATTAGTTTAAGATTTATTACCAAATTTAGAATCTGAGGGTCAGGCCGACCTTCAAAGCACTCGACCGGCTGCCGCCGTAAGCTTCACCTTCGTAACGCACAAAAGCGGAGGTGATGTCGCTGAGCAGGCCGCTCAGGCCGGCGCCGTAATAAACACTGTCATCGCGATTACTATCAACGTCCGTGGCGAACTTGGTCGTGCCGCCGACGCAACAGAACGACTTTAAATCATAGCTCCGTGTATCCTTTGCTGTCAAGGAAGGTTTTTACCGCATCAACAGCCTGACTCAACGTATAGCTGCCTTCCACCGCCTCGATCGACAGAGTTTTGTAGAGAGTGCAGTTAACGGTCTTATCACCAATATACTGCGGGGACGTTCCCTGATTATAGGTCAAATAGCCTTTCAGCTTAGAGGCGACAGACACCGCCTGAGTGCCGAGCTTCTTGGTTTTGGTTTTGCCTGAAAGCACCAGCGCAGAGTCACTATCAAGGTCAAGTACAACCCACCAGGTACTCTTGACGCCCTGGATTCCAAGAACATCGTAAGTTCCGCTCGTAGTTTCCTCGTATGTGCCCGCCTTTTTGTCGTAATCAATTCGCGTGTATTCGCCGGAATTGACATCTATGACAAGGAAGAACTTGTCTTTGCCTTTCTCACTGAGCCACGGGCCGCCCGAATCTGAGTATTGCATGCCCTTCTCCGAGCAGTTATAGACGAGGACGTTGACATCAGGGGTTACCAGGTCGTAGTAGTTGCTGTCGCTTGCAAGCTCGGTCAGGTCGGTTAATTCGGTATAACCGGCGTCGTTGAGGTCCGCTACGATAGCCGCCTCTGTCTGCGAACAGCTCCAGTGATTGCCTATTGACAGCGTCGTCCAGGCCTTGTCCAGTTTTAGATTGGCCTTGCCCATCTCGATATACCTGGGGTCGCTGCCGAAGTTGTTTATCGATATGCCTTTGAGGCTGCTTGCAACCTCTATAGCTGTTCCCGCTATCGTACTGCTCCTGGCGTTACCCTGGACCATCAGCGAAAAGTCATTATAGTCATTGCCGAACTGACTGAACAACCACGTAGTCCGGCCGTTCATCGGCTCCATTGTCGTGCTGAAATTGCTGTCATAGACCCGCTGATATGTGAGGCCTCCAGAGTCCCAGTCTATCTGGCAGGCCAGGCCGTAATTAACGTCTATGATGAAATAGCCTTGCTCCCGCCCTTTCGAATCGACCCAGTTACTGTCGCTAGAATCGTAGTCATAGCACAATTTAGTCGATTTGTACTTGTATACAAACGTACGCGTGGCGTAATCAGTAGGAATAGCCGATACCTCGTCGGAATAATCGCTCGCATGGCCATTGGTGTCGACCGCGGTGACGACATAGTAATAGGTAGTCCCGAGCACGAGATTGGCGTCGTTGTCGAGGTAATTGGAGTCCGTCGAGAGAGTATCGTTGAGCCTGGCATATCCGCTGCCGGAGGTCGTCGAACGATAAACATTGTAGCCGTTGACGTCGGGCTCGTTATTGTCATCCCAGTCAAGTAGCACGAATCCATTGTCGCCAGTGGCTTCGAGCCCGTTAGGTGCCGCCGGCGCCGGCCGCCATGTGGTGTGATGGATCGCGATGCGGTCAGCACTCAGAATACCGTCATAAATAGCGATTTCATCCCAGTAGCCGGGCATCCTGTTGTAACTGTAATCATAAGTATTCTCGGCACCGAAAACCATATGGTCCAACTCAGGGCCAAGAAATGAGCCGGCATCAGTGAAAAGTGCTTCAGCTTTCCATTGGCCGTCTATATAGAGACTGGCCTTCAAATTATTAGGAACATCATTATAATTTTCATCATAAGTAACTACATAATGATGCCATTCACCATCAAAGTCCCCACTAACAGTATATTCGACACCACTGCCGCCAAATATGCGGATGGTGCCATCAGAATTTCCCACGGCCGGCGCGCAAGGTTCATTTGTATATGGGCCAATTTGCTGGAAGAGTAATCCGTAAGTATTGGGCTGTGCCTGTCCGTCGGGAAGGGTCTTGTACCAAAACTCAATGGTAATATCA
>CAZFHM010000160.1:0-5439 GCA_964518825.1 uncultured Pirellulales bacterium | reverse complement strand
GGTGTCCTTCGTTCAGGAAGCGGCGGTAACGGCGCTGAGTAAGCCGAGTGACGAGGTGGAAAAGATGCGTCAGGAATTCGAGAAGCGTGCTGAGTATATGGCTAAGCGTCTTAATTCCATCGAAGGCGTGATTTGTCCCGAGCCGACGGGCGCTTTCTATTGTTTTCCGGATGTGTCGAGTTATTACGGCCGAACTACAGGTGGAGCTAAGATTGCCGGCAGTTTAGATTTTGCCAAGGCCTTGCTCGAACAGGCGAATGTCGCAGTGGTTCCGGGAGAGCCGTTCGGCTGTGATGAGAATATAAGGCTGTGCTTTGCGTATTCCAAAGAAGAAATAGCTAAGGGAATTGACAGGTTGGAAAAATGGCTGAACTCTTAAACGAGAAAAAGCACGCTTTTTCCGGCTGGCCGATGATTCTTGCGTGGGCGGCGATGCTGCTTTTCGCGTTTCATGCCAGTACTCATATGGTGGCAGCCGGTGACACATGGGTCGCGATGGCATGCGGCAGGCACTTTATCAACCACGGGGTCGATACGGTCGAGCCGTTCAGCGCCAATTCGCATAAGGCAGGTCCGACGGAAGCGGAGGTCGAGACCTGGCCCGGCTGGGCGCAATGGATTACACATAAAATAGGGATTGAAAACGTCAAAAAGATTCACCCAACGGGCTGGGTGAATCAGAACTGGCTTGCGCACGTAATTTTTTACTGGGTGACACACGAGTCGCCCGTGGCGGATGCGGAGAGTTATTCATTTAATACGCTGGTCTATTGGAAGGTAGCGCTTTATATATTGTCGGTCATTTGTATTTACTACACCGGGCGGATTCTCGGGGCCAACCCGGCGCTGGCGGCGGTCTTCGCGTGCTTTGCAATGTTCGTAGCCCGGTCGTTTCTGGATATCCGGCCGGCTGGTTTTTCCAATCTGCTGGTGGCGGTTTTCCTGTTAGTGCTGGTGCTGGCCACCTACCGCAACATTTTGTACCTCTGGCTGGTTGTCCCCCTGACCGTGTTCTGGTGCAACCTGCACGGCGGTTATATCTACGTTTTTATAATGTTAGCAGCATTTTTTGGTCTGCATTTTCTCGCCCTGATACCTATCAGATGGACAACGGCTCTTTACGGTATAGTCCTGTGGCTGGCAGCATATTATTCTGGCCTTAAGTTTCTCAACTATGAACTGCAATACATGGGGAAGATATTTGAAGGTGTCGACATGCTCAACGACACCTTTTTCTATATTATTCTGTTGCTGGGCGCGGCAAGTATAGCACTTACGGTTATCCCGAAAGTGAAATCCGAGCTGTTCTACGGTTACCATTTAGTCTCGACGTTTATCGTAATCGTATGGAGCCTTGGCAGGTTCCTTACACACCCGCAAATGAAAAGTTCCAACCCTATTTTAATCGACATGCTTAACGAGCATGTTTCAGGCTCGCAACAAAAGTTTCTGGTAATGGTTTGTGTGTTGATTTGCCTGGGATTAGTGCTGATGCTGATGAAGGACCGGATATTGCGGTATTCTCCGAGGCAGCTTGTACACGTCGGCTCCGTCGGTGTGGTGACGTTTGTTGCGTGTCTTATATTCAATCCTTTTCACCTAACCAACTTCACGCATACTTTTATCATCAGCGTCAGCAAGCATGCAGAGATGTGGCGGACCGTCCACGAGTGGCATCCGGCGTTTTCCTGGTCAAACCCCGTAGGCACCGGTTTCCCTTACATGGTCCTTGTAATACTGTTAACAGGAGTGGGGCTTCTCTGGCTGCTGGGCCGAGTTATCTTATCAAAGCAGTCCGACCCCCGGTATAATATCGAGGAGAAGCGGAAGAATCTTTCCATTCTGAGCATAATATTCGGCTGTGCGCTGGCCATATTTGCATCCTATGTTGTATTCGTAAGCCTGTCTTTCTGTCCGGCTGTCAGCGGCCTGTTAATCTGCATCCTGTTTGTTGGGGTCATATTGCTGAGTATTTTTCTTAACGTCCATATGATATATGCAGTGGTACCTATAACCCTGATAATTATAGAAATAACCAAAGTCGTTTCAAGCACTGGCAAGACAACTTATCCGGGGACTTATATCTATCCGTTCATAATCATTCCCACATTTGTCTGCATTTATGCAGTGGCTTGCCTGGTATCCAAACGACCACGTTACAAACCCGTGAACATCGTCCTCGTTATCGTCACCGCATTAGCTGCGGTGATATTGATGTCCGTTATAATAAACCCGCTGCATTTCAAATCCGTGTCGGAATCCGGCGGGCTGCTCGATTTTGCCAAACAGTTCATTAGTATAAAACGGCCTTGGAGGCCGCCCTACGAGGCCAATCTTGATTCTCTGACCAGAAGCTACAATCGATATTTGTTCAACGGCCTGTACATTATCAATATTCTTTCTGTCGGCCTGTGGTTTGTTATTCCAGCCATCAGGAAATTATTTACCCAGGGTGATATTTCGGACGAGCAGTCGCAGGAGAAACCGGAGTATAAACCGCCTAAGTTTGACCTGGCGTTTGTGGCAGTTGCCCTGCTGACGGTTTACATGGCCTATCGAAGCAGGCGATTCATACCAATAGCAGGGTTTGCGGCGTGCCCGGTACTGGCAATGCTTATCAGTGAAACAGCCAAAACAGTTTGCGCCTCGTTCAACCTTCACAGGACAGGCAGGCTTGTCGTGTCGTCTATGCGCAAGTCGTACCAGATATTCTTCATATGCGCCGGCGCACTGGTGTTCGTTGTGTTCGGGGTATGGTGCGGTTTTAAATTCAAAAGAGTGTATCTGGACCCATGGCCGATGGACAATAAGCTGAGCTCGGTTTTTATGCGTATGACGGCTTCGCATGTCAAGCCTTTCTGGGCACTGAAATTTATCAAGGAAAACCATCTGTCGGGTAAAATGTTCAACTACTGGACGGAGGGCGGATTTATCGCTTACGGTCAGCAGCCCGACCCGAATACCGGCAAAACACCTTTGCAACTTTATATGGACGGCAGAGCACAGGCGGCATACGAGCCGGAAGCATTCCACAAGTGGCAAAACATCATGGCCGGGACAGCAGTGGCCGAGCAGATTATCAGGGCCGCCAGTGCAAGAGGACGCAACATAGACACGTTAACGGTCCAGGAGTATGTGACCATCGGCAACTCACTCAGTGAAGAGCTGAGAAAAGACGACGTGTGGGTGGTATTGATGCCGCTGAATGTAAAGGCGGAAATAATACTTAACAGCCTCGAAGTCCATCCCGACTGGGCACTTGTTTTTTACAACAACAAGCAAAAACTTCTTGTCGATACCAAGACGGAGCAGGGCAAGGCTCTGTTTTTGGGTATAGCCGACGGCAGAACAAAGTTTCCGGATGAGTATTCCAAACGGCTGACCATAGCCCACAACCTTTTAGCTCAAAATACGTTGTCGGAGGCGGACCGGCGGATAGGCCTGGAAAATGCTATCGCAGCCGTGCAACTGATCCCTTCACGGGTAGCTATGACAGAGATACTTTCGGCACGAAGATACTTCGGGCCCATTATCGCCTCGTTCTGCAAACAGTATGTCGATGATTTCATCGAAAACAGGCGTCGCTACGAAAAAGAAGGCGGATATCTGCATAGAATAGCGGCAGCGGCACAGGCGGACAGTTTCCTGATGCAGGTCCTCAAAGACGAAAAAGAAAAGGCTGAATACAAAGAAATGTTAGAAAGCTGGGCCGAGGAGGCAAGGGGAATCAACGAGGATATGGTATGGTAACTTAAAACAGAAAAGAAAAAACCCCAAATTCTAATCTCTAAATACTAAACAATATCAAAATACAAATGTTCAAAAATCCGTCATTAAGCGTTTTTCTGCCCTGCTATAATGAAGCTGACAATATCGAGCGGGTAGCGGCCCAGGCAATTGCTGTTCTGAAAGAAACGGGAGCGGATTACGAGCTAATCATCGTGGACGACGGCAGCAGAGACGGGACAGGTAAAGTTGCCGACAAAATCGCAGCGGAAAACGAATCGGTCAAAGTCGTCCACCATCGGACAAACATGGGTTACGGTGCGGCCCTGCAAAGCGGCTTCAGAGCGGCAACCAAAGAGCTTGTGTTTTATACCGACGGGGACGGTCAGTTCGATATAAAAGAGATGCCTGCACTTTTGCCGCTGATGGACGAGTACGATATCGTAAGCTGCTTTCGGATAAACAGGCAGGACAGTATCATCCGTAAAATCAACGCATGGTGCTGGACGCGTTTGGTCAATACCCTGTTCGGTATGAGAATCCGGGACATTGACTGCGCGTTCAAGCTTTACAGGCGAAAGATATTCGATGACATCGAGATGTCGAGCAATGGGGCTCTTATAGACACGGAGATTCTGGCCCGGGCCGCCCGCAAAGGTTACAAGATAACACAACGCGGTGTGCACCATTACCCGCGAACGGCAGGCATGCAGACCGGGGCAAATATCAAGGTTATTCTTCGTGCATTCAGAGAGCTTTTTGGGCTTTACAGAAAAATCCGCAAAGACGGGGACTAAAAGCCAATAGAAAGTTCCACATCCTTTCTTTATTAAACCGGCCATAATTGGTATTATTGCTGAAATGTCGACAGTAAAAGCGAATCTATTCGTATACGGCTCACTGCGTGACCGTAGTATCTTCAAGAGCGTCAGTGGATACGGTTTTACTCTAAAACCGTCGAGGGCAAGCGACAATATGCTTTTTGCGGAACTTGCCCTGTTAAGCCGTCACCGCAAGGTCAGCCCGGATAACGTATATTACTACGCGGTCAGGGACGATGCCTCGCGTATCGACGGCTACCTGATTCACGACGTTCCGGCTGAGGCGATGGCGGAGGTGGACCGTTACGAAGGCAAGCGTTATAAAAGGCAGATGGTGGCCGTCAATACGGCGGCCGGGCCGGTGAAGGCGTATGCGTACCTGGTAAGCCGTGAATCGATGCGAAAGTATTTCGGCGACCGTTTTCACGTAAACCTTATCCACGAACTATGGCTTCGAAAAAGAATAGACAAGTTTCTAAAGAAGCTGACCCGCCCCGGTGAACGTACACTCGACGCGGAACTGGAACGGCAGGCCGAGAGGGAGCTGCTTGCCACCACCGAACGAGACCTCTTAATAACCCACTATCACAGCGACGCCGTGAGCGATTACTTTCTCGAGCATGAGCTGAGAAGACCTCGGCCAACTATAAAACATCTTTACACAGCCGAGCAGGCTCAACCTTTCATTGAGAATTATCTCGATATGGTAGTTAAGCAGGTTCTGCTTAACCGGCTCGAAGAAAGAATATATTACCGCCATCGATTCGAAATAGACCATATGCGCAGCGGCCAGCGATACTATAACCATTCTGTAAGTCTTCTGGCCGCAATGCAGATGATAAATTCAAACAGTCACTCGGTGAGTATGATATTGAAGCAGTGCCGTGATACG
>CAZFHM010000159.1:0-5483 GCA_964518825.1 uncultured Pirellulales bacterium | reverse complement strand
ATCTGGAGCGACCTTCGCCAGTGCTCAATTGCCATATCTTTTAGAAACTCGTCAACCGTACCGTCCGCTTTTTTGCCGTCAATAATGTAAGCAACACCCAGGCCGCGGTGGGCATCCCAATCGTCGGCGTCTATCTCAATCGCACGCGTGTAATTATCTATTGCCTTGGCTACCATTTCGTCGCCGAGACTAACCATACTTTCCATCTGTGCCTTATCGTCGGCGCTCTGCTGGGCCATTTTGCGGTACTCGGAGGCGGTTTTTTCATAGAGTCTCAGATAGCAGTATGCCAGATGCCTATAGGCCTTGCCGTTCTGCGGGTCCAGTTCAATCGCCGAAGTAAGCAACTGCTTTGCCGGTTCATCACGACTGGTTCTCAGATAGGCAACGGCCAGAGCGGTCATCACCTGTGGGTTATTGGCGTCCAGCTCCAGCGCCCGTTTATAAGCACTGATTGCCTGCTCGTAGTTTTCCTTGCCTTCGTAAGCATCGCCGAGTATTCGCTGCAGCTCGGTTACATCAGGGTCTATCTGCTCGGCCCTTTGGGCATAAAGCAGGGCATTGTCGTACTGCTGCATCTCGTTGTAGCATTTTGCCGTGTTGATATGGGCCTGGAGGTTCTCCGGCTGTAATTCACAGGCCCTTACGTAAGCGCGGACGGCCTCGGCAAATTTTTTCATGGCCTGGTAAACTTTGCCAAGATTAAAGAAGTCATGGAAGGACCATGCGTTGAGCTCGGTTGCCTTGCGATAGGCTTCTGCGCTTTTTTCATATTGCCGCATTTGCTGATAGATGTCACCCTTGAGCGAATGGGCCTGCGAAAAACCCTCTTCCTTTTTAATCACGGCATCGAGCTTTTCTATGGCCTCGTTTGGATAGCCGGCCTCCTGCAGCATAATCGCATCGACATAAAGGTCCACCGGTGAATTGCCTTTACCTAAATGTCCACCACAACCGGCGAAATGACAAAGCAAAACGCAGGTAATTACCCCAGTCACGGCAAATTTGACATTCCTGCTTCGGTGCATATCGTTTTTCCTTCTACAACTGAGAAAAGCGGCGAAAACATCCTTAACTTCTATAGTATCGGCGCTTTTGCAACTTATTATAAAAAAGAAGGTTAGGCTGTCAAAGATTTTCACCTTTCCAGAAAAGCACTCTCCGCGGCGAGGGGTGAAATATTTTGACATATCGCAGCGGCGCATATATGATACTGGTTCGGTTTCGCCGATGGCGGCATCGGTTCAGACGTCAAAATTACAGGTTGGAAGTGTCTATGCGGACGAGGCAATGCCTCGTCTGCGTCGTTTTGGCTGAAAGGTTACAGGTTAATGACAAAAGACGATGTCAAATCCGAAGTTCGCCCGGTGGTTCTGATTATAAGGGACGGGTGGGGCTATAATCCTGACGCTTCGCAAGATAAACACAATGCAATCAAGATGGCGAATACTCCGGTCGATGATATGCTGATGGCTGAGTATCCGAGCTGCCTGATACACACCAGCGGCCGGGCGGTGGGGCTTCCAGAAGGGACTATGGGCAACAGCGAAGTAGGTCACCAGAACCTCGGCGCCGGCCGAATAGTACCGCAGGAATCCGTCAGGCTGAGCATCGCAATCGAGGATGGGTCGTTTTTCGAGAATAAAGTTTTTCTCGACTTGATTAAATACGTTAAAGAGCATAACGGCCGACTGCACCTTCTGGGCCTTTGCAGTGACATCGGTGTTCATTCGCTACTCAACCATCTTTACGGCCTGTTAGAACTTGCAAAGAAAAACGGTGTTGAGAATACATTTATACACGCTTTTACAGACGGTCGCGATTCACCGCCCGACAGCGGCGCAGGTTATATCGAGCAAATCGAAAAAAAGGCCGCCGAAATCGGCACCGGGCGAATAGCGACGGTGATGGGCCGTTTCTATGCGATGGACCGTGACAGCAGGTGGGACCGGGTGCAGCGAGCTTATGAATGTATGCGGTTCGGCAAGGGACACAAAGCCAAAAGCGCCGCGGAGGCTGTAAGTAAAAGCTATGAAAATCAGGTTACAGACGAATTCATCGAGCCGACGGCAATTGTGAACGAGCAGAATGAGCCGATTGGGAACATCCAGGACGGCGACGGCGTGATATTCTTTAACTTCCGCGGTGACAGGCCCCGCGAGATAACCAGAGCTTTTGTCCAGGAAGATTTCAAGGATTTCAACAGGGCTGTAAAGCCTGACATTAAATACGTCTGTATGACCGAATACGACGCGACGATACCCGCCCCGGTTGCTTTTCCAAAACCGCCCAAGATGAAAAACATACTCGGCGCGTACTGGGGCTCGCTGGGCCTGAAGCAATTCCGCTGTGCTGAGACGGAAAAATACGCACACGTGACGTTCTTTTTCAATGACTATACTGAAAAGCCGTTTGCCGGTGAGGACCGGCAGATAGTGCCGTCGCCGCGTGTCAGGACATACGACCTCAAACCCGAAATGAGCGCATACGAAGTAGCGGACGTCCTGCTCGAAAGGCTCGATTCGGATAAGTACGACGTAATCGTTACGAACTTTGCAAACCCGGACATGGTCGGCCACACGGGTATCCTGGATGCGGCGATAAAGGCCGCTGAGGTGGTTGACGAGTGCGTCGGTAAGGTCATGGATAAAGTAAAATTGATGGGCGGTGCAGCGATTGTAACAGCCGACCACGGCAATTTCGAGAAGATGTCGGAAGATAACGACAAGCCGCACACTGCGCACACAGTCGGAGATGTTCCGCTGGTTATTTTTGACGAGCGATTCAAAAAATGCAAACTCCGCGAAGGCGGCACGCTGGCAGACGTGGGACCAACACTTCTGGAGATGATGGGGCTGCCACAACCCGAGGAGATGACAGGAAAAAACCTGATTATACACTAAGAGGCGGTATAAATCTTTTTACAGGCCGGTGCGATGGGTGCTATATCCGTCCTTGACGATAATATGATAAATATGATAGCCGCCGGTGAGGTGATTGAGCGGCCGGGGAGCGTCGTTAAGGAATTAGTGGAAAACAGTATCGATTCGGGTGCGACGAGAATTGACGTCGCCGTTGAAGAGGGAGGCAGGAAACTCATCTCGGTTACAGACGACGGATTCGGGATGGACGGCGACGACCTCGCCATGTCCTTCGAGCCACATACCACCAGTAAGATACGTGCCAGTAAAGACTTACAAGCTATTGCGACGCTCGGTTTCAGGGGCGAGGCGCTGGCGAGTATAGCCTCGGTCGCCGCGATAAAGGCAATCAGCAGGACCCGCGATTCATTGCAAGGTTACTCGGTTGAGATTGACTGCGGGGCCAAGAGTGAGATCAGGCCGTGCAGTTGTGATTACGGCACCAGAATCGAAGTGCGGGATTTGTTTTACAAGCTGCCGGCGCGGCGGAAGTTTCTGCGAACCGTAAATACCGAAATGACGCACGTCATCGAACAGTTTACGAGGACCGCCCTTGCGAACGGCAGTATCGATTTTACCATGAGCCACAACGGCCGTGAGCTTTACAATCTCTCAGGCAGTCAATCATTGTCCGAAAGAATCGCAGGACTCTTCTCAGAAGAGATTGCGCAGAGTCTGATGGAAACCCGCAGCGAGGAGAAGGGGTTGAATATTCATGCCTTTCTGGGTCGGCCTGAGATTTCACGAACAAATAACAAACTTCAATATGTGTTTCTCAACGGCAGGTTTATCCGAGACAAGTTTATCTCTCACGCTATCCGAGAAGCCTACCGGACTTTTCTCGAACCGGACCGTTTTGGGGTGGTCTTTGTTTTTATTCAAATGCCGTATGAAGATTATGACGTGAACGTGCATCCTACGAAGATTGAAGTTCGTTTTTATAACGCCAACCTGGTTCACTCACAGGTCCTGGCGGTGCTGCGGGAAAAGCTGCTCGGTTCGAATCTCGATGCGAAAGGCAAAATACCTATAACACAGGCGGGCGCCGCCCCGCCGCTTCAGGCGAAGGACCAGGGTGAACATGCGGTAAGTATCCGCCGGGCAATGGATGAGTTCTTCAGGAAACACCGGCCGGTCGAAACTCAGGACCGTTTTACATTTCGCGGTGTCAGGCCTGCATCTTCTTCGCTTGCAGAAAGTCCGCAACGGGCCGATGTGAGTTACGAACCGTTGCGACAGGGACAATTACAACAGCCGTACTTTTTACAAATCCACGACAGCTATATAGTAGTGCAGACGACGGAAGGATTCGAGATACTCGACCAGCATGCCCTGCATGAGCGGATTGTCTATAACCAAATCAAGCAGAAGATAACTTCAGCAGGCCTTGAGTCACAGAAACTGCTGCTGCCGGAAAGCTTCGAAGTAAGTGCATCACAACAGCGGGCATTTGAGGACAATACGGAGATATTCGAAAAACTCGGTCTGGAAGTAGTGCTGTTCGGGCCGAAAACAGTCGCCGTGCAGTCATTTCCGGGTTTGCTTGCCGGGGCAAATCCGATTGATTTTGTTCGTGACCTGCTCGACTTGCTTGCAGACAAAGGCAAGCAATTCGACGCTGAGACACTGCTCGACGAAGTAATCAACATGGCAGCGTGTAAAGGCGCAATCAAAGCAGGGCAGAAATTGACGGCAGGTGAGATTGAACAACTGTTGGCCGAGAGAGACCGATGTGAGCTTTCCAGCAGGTGCGCCCACGGTCGGCCCACCGTTCTTAGATTCTCCATTGCAGATTTGGAAAAACAATTCAAAAGAACATGACAATCCACAAAATCACACTTAGAAATATTTTGCTCGCAGCTTTAGTGATTCTTGTTGCAGCGATAGTGCTGATTAGGATATGCCTTCACCGTTCTATTCATACCACCTCCCCTGAAGTCAATTCGCAGAGTGAACCGCAGCGTATTGTTTCACTGGCTCCGAACATTACAGAAATTCTCTTCGAATTGGGGCTGGCGGACAAAGTAATAGCAGTATCGAATGACTGCGACTGGCCGCCGGAAGCACTCGGCAAGGAAAAGATAGGTAGTTTCTGGCAGCCGAGTGTCGAAGCGGTCATCTCCTGTAAGCCGGACCTGGTAATAACATTATGGTTCCAACAGCAAAGCAATGTTGCGGACAGCCTTAAGCGGCTCGGTTACAAGGTGCTGACACTAAGGCTGGAAAAACTCGACGAGCTTGCGCCAGCTATTGAAAAAATAGGCGCAGCTACCGGACGCAGTGAAGAAGCTGAAAGGTTGCTCGGCGATATCAATGCGCAAATAGAACGGGTAAAGCAAAAATACGATAATCAAACCAGGCCTCGAGTACTGTGGGTTGTCCAGCCGGAACCGCTTCGAGTAGCGGGCAGTAATACTTTTATCACAGAGCTTCTGGAGCTGGCCGGCGCACAGAATGCGATATCCTTAACTTCCATCCAGTACCCGGGGCTCAGCACAGAAGAGCTTTTGACCTGCCGGGCCGATGTGATAATCCAGGCAGCCATGAACAAAGATACAATCG
>CAZFHM010000158.1:0-5604 GCA_964518825.1 uncultured Pirellulales bacterium | reverse complement strand
CCGAGGCTACCGCGGAAAAGCAAAGGCTGGACTTGGCCCGCGTACAGTATCAGCAGCGCGCACGAATCAGAGACAAGCTTCAGGAACAACTCAACGAGATAAAAGACTTAATTGAACAGCGCAGAATACAGGCAGAGGACCCCGAGGTCTCGAAGATACAGGTGACCGGCCGGGCCGTCGCACCCATAAGCCCGGATTAAGACCTGTAACTGCCGGTTCTTTTATGTCTTGATGATATGTTCGTGGTCAAGGATGTGGTCTTTGCAGTAGCATACAGTTGGCCTGCACTGGCCGCAATATCTAAATTCTGCGTCAGGGTGTGACTTGTCGGTCTTTCCGCAAATCGTGCACCGATGAAAGGGCTTATTCTCCTGTACTAATCGTTGCGCTTGCAGCGTCATCCGTCGTCGTCCGGATTTGAGCTTCAGGATAATATCTCTGCCGAAGAACAAGAGAAAATTCGCAGCCGAAGCCAGGACTGTAAGACGTGTTGTCCATCCCCCGAAAACGAAACTGATGAAATAAAATATCCAGGTGACAAGAGCGAGCCACTTGACTTTTACCGGAAGCAGGAAGAACAGGTATATTGTGAAATCCGGGTAGAGAAAGGCAAAGGCCAGAAATACCGACCCGCCGATATACGCATTGGTCATAGGCATATCAGGCGTGATAAACGACACCCCAACAGTCGCCAGGTATGCTATCAGAAGAAAGATGTTGTACCGAAACGCCCCCCACTGATGCTCAAGGGCCGAGCCCATCAGGTAGAACAGGTACCACGCGAAGAATGCGAATATGGGGTTCCACTCGGGCGGGACAAGCGCAAATGTAAATAGCCGCCATACTTGCCCTTCGAGAACTCTGCCGGCAATCAGAAGGATTACCTCAGAGTCGAGTTTCTTGGTTACCAGAAAGAGATAGAAAATAATCTGGCCGGCGATTATGTACAGCGTGACGTTGGGCACTGAAAAACGGCCGAGCTTCTTTTCAAGCCTGTCCAGCAAACTCATTACATACTAAAGCCGGATACGCCGGCTTCTCCAAAGCAGCACGCAAAGACATTTTGTTAGACGCTCCGAGTTTAATCTTATTGGGGACAATCGAAATGTAAAGCTGTTTTTTTGCTGGCCTATGGGCTGTTTAACGATTAAATTAAAACCGCTGTTTCGGGAATTGAATTTGAAATCCGGATTATCGAGGAAACTATGGCTAACAATACAATAACAGCGCCTCACGGCTTTTTAGCAGCGGCCCTGCACTGCGGGATAAAGGAATCCGGCAAATTGGATTTGGGTTTGATTGTCTGCCCGGCCGGTGCTGCCGCTGCTGCGGTTTTTACGACAAATAAAATCTTCGCCGCGCCGGTGGCGATAAGCAAGCGACACCTCAAAAGCAGGACCGTTTACGGCATTGTCGTCAACTCCGGCAACGCCAATGCCTGCACAGGCCAAAAGGGATTGAGCGACGCCGTGAAGATGTGCCGCGCAGCAGCCGAACAGCTTGACGCAGACCCGCATCAGGTACTCGTAGCGTCAACCGGCATCATCGGCCACGCTCTGCCAATAGCCAGAATCACCGGTGGAATTAAAACCGCTGCTGCAAAACTTTCATCTTCAGCGTCGGCTGGACTGCATTTCGCCAAAGCGATTATGACCACCGACACAAAACCGAAGCAGGCCCTGCGACATCTGAAAATATCAGGCAAAAAGATAACCATCGCCGCCACCGTAAAGGGTGCAGGCATGATAGGCCCTAATATGGCGACGACGCTTTGCTTTATCACAACAGATATCAATATCAGCAAACCGCTGCTGCAAAAAGCCCTCAAAGATGCCGTCGATGATTCGCTCAACAAGCTGACCGTTGACGGCCATCAAAGTACTAACGACACCGCGATAATTCTTGCATCCGGCCTCGCTGAAAATACGACTATTACTAAGCAGGATACACGTTATAAGAAATTCGCTGCCGCGTTAGCCGATTTGTGCGATGACTTGGCCCGCCAGATGGCCGCCGACGCCGAAGGTGCGACACGAATATTCAAGGTCGTCATCAATGGCGCCGCGACCAAAGCCGAAGCCAGGCGCTGTGCTCGAGCAATCGCCGATTACGATTTAGTCAAATGCGCAATACACGGCGCCGACCCGAATTGGGGAAGAATCATTTGCGCCGCTGGAAGCTGCGGCGTTAAACTGAATTCACGGAAGCTAACCTGTAAGATTGGCAGCGTAACGGTCTTTCGCAACGGCCGGCCGGTAAAGTTCAATCCGAAAGCCGTCAGCAAAATTATCGCAGCGAAGGAACACACTATTACAGTCAACCTCGGCGATGGAAAGGCAAGCGATTTTTGTTACGGCTGCGACCTCAGCAGAGACTACGTCAGGATTAACGCCGATTACCATACTTAGAGCGTCTAACAAAATGCCTTTGCATTCAAGCGGCTTATTTTCCGCCCTGCCGCCTTGCCGGGACGAAAAAACGCACGCTTTCTGTGCGACAATTCATTTTGTTAGAAGCTCTTAGTTTTGCCGTTGTCAGCATAAGTATCTCTGTCGTATATTGAGAGTTGTTCCCGTCCATTTCAGGCTCTTATGCTGAGGTGAGCAACCGGCCGATAGAGTACATAAGAGCAGGAAAAATCGCCTGAGGCACAAAATACTTGAAATCACGGCCCTTTCGGTTAAACTGCTACCTTTTATTTGTCCGCAGCCGGCGGACATCGAATACTAATACTAAGGAGCTGTTAAGATGAGCAAAAGCAAAGTGTTGGTCGGGTCAATACTGTTACTCGTCGCCCTGTCTGCGCCGTGTCTTGCTATACAGGAGTTAGCCGCTCCCCAGGGTATGACCGAACAGGTTGGGCAGGTCGCTGTCGCAGAACAGACCGAGGACATCCCGCTGCTGTGGTATCTGGCGCCGGGTGCGTCACTGGCCGCCCTTGTCTTCGCCTTTTTCTTCTATAAGAAGATGATGACGGCGGACGAAGGTAATGAAACGATGATTGCCATCGCAGGCCACGTCCGCGAAGGCGCCAACGCCTATCTTATAAGCCAGTATAAAGTTGTTGGCCTGGTGTTCATACTGCTGTTCGGCGTCTTCCTTGGGCTTGCATACGCCGGAGTGCAGAATCCATTCGTGCCGGTTGCCTTTCTCACCGCGGGTATATTAAGCGCATTGTGCGGCTGGCTCGGAATGAAGACCGCGACCAATGCATCCAGCCGAACCGCGCAAGGTGCAAGTAAAAGTCTCAATGCCGGCCTTCAGGTGGCCTTTCGAAGCGGAGCGGTGATGGGCCTGATTGTCGTTGGTTTCGGACTTTTGAATATAACCGCCTGGTACCTGATTCTCGATAAGCTCATTTATACCGCCGAACATATGAAGGACGGCCTGTTCTTGTGGGGCCTGACGTTAGTTCCTGCCGGAATGAATCCCGACTATAAGCTCGCCGAGATAACAACTACAATGGTTACCTTCGGTATGGGTGCTTCGACTCAGGCATTGTTCGCTCGTGTCGGCGGCGGAATCTTTACCAAAGCCGCAGACGTCGGCGCCGACCTGGTCGGCAAAGTCGAAGCCGGCATTCCCGAAGACGACCCCAGAAACCCGGCTACTATTGCTGACAACGTTGGTGATAACGTCGGTGACGTAGCAGGTATGGGAGCCGACCTTTTTGAAAGTTACGTCGGCTCGATTCTCGCTACCGCCGCTCTCGGAGCTGCCACTGCCAAGTTCGCAACGCAGGGACATATGGACGGCCTGCACGCCGTGCTCGCCCCGACGCTGGTTGCCGGTATCGGAATTCTCCTTTCAATCGTCGGAATTTTTATGGTGCGATGCAGAGAAGGAGCTACTCAGAAAAATCTTCTGCGGGCGCTCCTGACCGGAACCCTCGGAAGCTCGGTTATGATTCTTATCGCACTGGTGCTTATGGCCTGGGGAGGATGGATTACCTGGGGCATCTGCGGTGCGGTCATATCGGGCCTGGTCGCCGGCGTGCTTATAGGCCAGTTCACCGAATACTATACTTCCGCTGAATACGGCCCGACAAAGGCACTCGCCGCACAGGCAAAGATGGGACCTGGACCGCTTATCATCAGCGGACTTGCAACGGGTATGTTTTCATCGGCCCTGCCGGTAATCGCTATTGTCGTTTGTATCCTCGCTTCGTTCGGATTAGCCGGCGGCTTCCAGCACATCGGACTGGGACTATACGGAATCGGTTTCGCAGCGGTGGGTATGCTGGCGACGCTCGGCATTACTCTCGCCACCGACGCCTACGGCCCAATCGCCGATAACGCCGGCGGCAATGCCGAAATGGCCGGCCTTGGACCGGAAGTTAGAAAACGAACCGACGCGCTTGATTCGCTCGGCAATACAACAGCCGCGACCGGCAAGGGTTTCGCGATTGGTTCGGCTGCTCTTACGACGTTAGCACTTCTCGCGTCGCTTATCGAAGCGGTGCGTATCTGGATTGGAAAATTAGCCGAGCAAAACGGCGGCTCATACACAGTTGGAAATGTCGTCTTCGTTAAAGGCCAGTCGCTGCTCGAAACCGTTTCGGGCGCGGTCGATGTAACAAATGCGAGCATTGCCAATTTCGTGGCCGCTTATGACCTTAGCATTATGAATCCCAAATTGCTGTGCGGCCTGTTCATCGGCGCGATGATGGCTTTTGTCTTCTGCGCGATGACGATGAAAGCCGTCGGCAAAACCGCTGGCGATATGGTCAACGAAGTTCGTCGCCAGTTCAGGGAAATAGCCGGCATTATGGAAGGCACCGGCAAACCCGATTATGCACGATGCGTCGCAATCAGCACCAAAGGCGCACAGCGCGAAATGATTATCCCGTCGCTGCTGGCGATTATCATTCCCGTTGTCACCGGCCTGGTGCTCGGAATATCAGGCCTTACTGGTCTGTTAGCGGGCAGCCTAAGTTGCGGATTCGTCCTGGCGGTTGCCCTTAACAACACCGGCGGCGCCTGGGACAACGCAAAGAAGTATATCGAGACCGGCGTTTACGGCGGCAAAGGCTCAGACGCCCACAAGGCCGCGGTTGTCGGCGATACGGTAGGCGACCCGTTCAAGGATACCTCCGGGCCGAGCCTTAATATCCTGCTAAAGCTGATGAGTATGGTCAGCGTCGTCTTCGCGGGCGTGATTGTAAAATTCTCGCCGGTTATCGGCGGCTGGTTCGGGCTGGGCAGCTAAGCGGCATTGACGCTAACGTCAATTCCATGTAATCTATCGGGGTGGCCGATTTGGGCCACCCTGTTTTTTTATGGACTTATAAGTGACAGCTAAAAAAAAGAATAATTCCAAAGAATTCGCCATAGAAGCTGCAAAGCTGGCCGTCAGCCGGCATTGTGAAAACACGGTTTTGCTGGATTTGAAGGGCAAAAGCCCCGCCACGGACTTTTTTCTAATTACCACCGGTACCAGCAACCGGCAGATGCGCACCGTCTGCGATGAAATCAACGCACTGGCCAAACAGATGGGCCTGTCACGTTTCGGCAGGGCCGGCTACGAGCAGGGCCGCTGGATTCTGGCTGACTATGTGGATGTGGTAATTCACATCTTCGACGCCGAGTACCGCGACTACTACGA
>CAZFHM010000157.1:0-5614 GCA_964518825.1 uncultured Pirellulales bacterium | reverse complement strand
TTCGGGTGACCTATTGTTTATGAAATAAGAATTTGCGGAGGCAAATAATTATCATGAGTAAAGGGAAATTAGATGAAGTAGGATACTGGTCAGAAATCAAATTAGAAATTATCAAAAAATATGCATCAGCATATTCGACAATAATGAGCAAACAATCTCGGATTAAGAATCATTATTATATTGATGGATTTGCAGGTGCAGGTTATCATATTTCGAGAGATACAAGTGAGTTAATACCAGGCAGTCCAACGAATGCTTTAAGCATAGAGCCTCCTTTTGATGAATATCATTTTATAGATCTCGACGGGGGGAAAACACAATTGCTCAAGAAAATAAGCAAAATCAGTCCTAATGCACATGTCTATGAGGGAGATTGCAATAAGATACTAATCAAAGATATATTTCCACTTGTAAGGTATGAAGATTATAATCGAGCCCTGTGTGTTCTCGACCCTTATGGACTTCATTTGAATTGGGAAGTAACGTATAATGCCGGAAAATCCAGAACAATCGAGATATTTCTCAATTTTCCCCTAATGAATATGAACGTCCTTTGGAATGACCCTAGTAAAGTGGAACAAAGGCAGATAAATAGAATGAATGCATTCTGGGGAGACGAAAGCTGGCGAGACGCTGCATATGAGAAGCAACAAGGATTGTTTGAAACATTCGAAGAAAAGAGAACCAGTGGAACAATAGCAGAGGCTTTTCGTAAAAGACTAAAGGAAGTCGCAGGATTTAATTACGTGCCTGAACCTATACCCATGAGGAATACAAATGGATCAACGGTGTATTATCTCTTTTTTGCCTCCCCAAATGAAACGGGCGGAAAAATAGTGAAACAGATTTTCGATAAATATCGGGATAGAGGTCTAGTGTAATGGCGAGCAAGTCGGCGATAGAGTGGACGGAATCGACGTGGAATCCGGTAACCGGTTGCACAAAGATAAGCTCCGGCTGTAAGAACTGCTACGCTGAAAGAATGGCAAAACGTCTGCAGGCAATGGGACAGCCTAACTATCGCAACGGTTTCAAGGTAACATGTCACCCTCACGTTCTTAATCTGCCCCGGCAGTGGAAAAAATCCCAGATGATATTCGTCAATTCGATGAGCGACCTTTTCCATAAGGATGTGCCCACGGACTTTATCAGGCAAATATTCGATACAATGAACTTAGCTCCGCAGCACATATTTCAGGTCTTAACTAAAAGGGATGAACGCCTGTTGGAGCTGTCGCAGCACCTGACTTGGAAGAATAATATCTGGATGGGAGTTACCGTCGAAGCGGCGGATTATAAGCAAAGAATAGAAAGCCTGCGCGGGATGGATGCATTCGTTAAGTTTTTGTCCTTAGAGCCGTTGCTGGAAGATTTGGGCGAGCTGGATTTGACGGGGATTAACTGGGTGATTGTCGGCGGTGAATCAGGGCCGGGCGCAAGGCCAATAAAGGCAAGCTGGGTGCGTAATATAAAAAGTCAATGCAGGGAACAGAATGTATCGTTCTTCTTTAAACAATGGGGCGGAGTGAACAAAAAGAAAAACGGCCGGGTTCTGGACGGGCGGACGTGGGACGAGATGCCGAGCAGAGCAACCAATTCGATGTGCGCATAACGGCGAATAAGTAATTTTCACATCTTTGTCAAATCACGGCTCTTCTGATATAATGCACTTATGGATGAAAAGAAAAAGAATCCCGATGCATCGGGACAGGAAGTAACGCCTTTGGAGACGGTCGAGCCGATAGGTAAGCGCGTCCTTATCCGAAAAGACGAGGACAAGAAGCAGACCAAAGGCGGGATACAGCTTCCGGATAATATCGAGATACCGACTATCACCGGCCGTGTCGTCGCGATATCGGCTGAGATTGAGACGATGCCGGAGATTCCGCTGCAGAAGTACGACAAGGTCCTGTTCAATCCCAAAGGTGCGATTCCGGTTGACTTCGAAGGCGATAACCGCCTGTTCGTCGTCGAAGTGGAAAACGTCGTCGCCGTCTTCCGCAGGTCGTGATACGTGATTAGTGGTTCGTGAATAATGAATCGCGATGAAGAATCTCACAGTTCGGATTGTCGCTGGATTGCGAAAGCTGCGTTAGTACTTATTGGCGCGGTTTTTGTAATAGGCGGGCTTTTACTGTTGGGGGTTTGCAGTATGGTCGGCCGGATAGATACTAATTCTGTAACCGTACTTTTGTCGCAAAACCGGATGGACCAGGAGATGCTTTCAGAGTTCGACTATACTCCGTGGCAGGAGCCAACGACTGAAATTCGCCCGTTTCATTTCTGGGACAAATCGTTTGCGGATTGCAAGATAATACGTTACAGGCGGGGCTCTTCACCGTACTTGTTGATGTGGCGAACGTACTACGAAGCGGAGTATCAACGGCCGGATGGCACTATAGTCAATGGTCCTGCCTTCGGGCCCCTGCCTTACACGGCCCCGAATTTGCATATTTTTGCTTCCGTCATACTTACGGGAGTTGTAATACTTGCTGTAGGGATTGTGCTTCTTAAAACCAGTAAGTAGGAAGCAAGCTCGCAGTTTCAATTTTCTAATGACTATCGACAGGTGACTAACGACTAATTATGCTTATTCGCAGAGGCTGTCGAGGGGTATGTCGAGTTTTTTTATGATGCGATTTAGACTGCGGCGTTCGATTCCGAGGATTCTGGCGGCGGCGATTTTGCGGCCTCCGGTGTATTCGAGTGTTCTGGTTACTATCTTGCGTTTGACGTCGTCGAGCGTTGGCAGCTCGTGCTGCGGGTACTGGGTGGAATCGGCGATGATAAGCTCGACCGGCAGTGCGGCGGGCTTGATTTCCTCGCTCATCGTCAGGACGTAGGCGCGTTCCATCGCGTTGGCGAGTTCCCGCACGTTGCCGGGCCAGTGGTATTTCATCAGCAGCTCAATTGCCGACCGGCTCAGGCGTTTGGGCGGCTCGTTATAGAACTGCGACTGGTTCGTCAGGAAGTATTCGGCCAGCAGGATTATATCGTCCTTTCTCTGTCGCAGGGGCGGCACTTCGAGGTTCACGACGTTGAGCCGGTAGTACAAATCGGCCCGGAAGGATTTTTCTTTGACTGATTCTTTGAGGTCGCTGTTGGTCGCACAGAGCACTCTTACATCTATCGGGTATGACTTTACCGAGCCGAGCGGCGTCACACTGTTTTCCTGGAGCACTCTCAGAAGTTTTGCCTGCAGTTCGAGCGGAATTTCGCTTATTTCATCGAGGAATATAGTCCCGCCGTCAGCGGCGCGGAAGAAACCGAGCGTGTGGTCGACTGCTCCGGTAAATGCCCCTTTGGTATGGCCGAACAACTGGCTCTCGAATAGTTGTCCTGTAAGGGTGGTGCAATCAACCGGCACGAAGACTTTGTCAGCCCGTTCGCTGGCCAAGTGAATCTGCCGAGCGACCATTTCTTTGCCGACACCTGTTTCGCCGGTGACTATTACGGGGCACCTGCGCGCTGCGATAGCGCTTATCATATCAACAATGGAATTGAAGGCGGCACTGCTGCCGATAAACCGCTGTCCCCCGCGCACGGCACAGGACGACCGCACAGTTCTCTTGTCACCAGCAAAACGGGAGACCGCGCCGGGCGCAAGCCCCCAACTTGCGTCAAATTCCTTTTGCATTGTCCTTGTTCTTCTTCGCTGGGCCGCTCAAAGACGGCCAAAAACGCCGTTTGCTAAAGTGGGAAAATGTCCCCTCAACCATAGAGGCGTCCCATCGTCCCACTCCTCTTCTGACTGTTTAATTTAGAATAATTCGATGTAAAAATCAAGTGAAAATTATCGGAACTTTGCGAAAATTCCCCAAATACCCCCTGTTCAACGGTGTTTTTATCGGATGCTAAGTGGCGAAAAGCGGGCAAAATAGGGGCTCGGATATCCTGGATTCATGGTGTTTTGGCAGGGGCAGGGCAAGATTTTGGCTTGGAAATGGGGTCTAAGGCTGGCAATTTGGGGAAATTGCGAGGCTTGGCGAAGTAATGCTTCGGCGAAAACTCGAGGGCAAAAAGAAAACCCGCGTTCAAGAGGTGATAAATCGTGATTTTCCGGCCCTGCAAGGAGGAATTCCGGATTTTGGAGGCAGCCGAATATTGGAAATAGGCGTTATTTGGTGGATGTAAAGGCAAGAGATTGTGCGGCCTGGGGGCGAGAAATTTTTTTAAAACCGGGAAAATTTTCCGGTCTTGAATGAGGACTGACAGCACAAATGCGAGTGCATACGGATTAATTACTCACGCCGCTCAGGGGTGGTTGGCCGGGTGATGATTAAGATAATCAGCGAGGAAGTCCGCAAGGTTTATGACTTGAGTTATTAACTGCTGTTCCTATAGTTTATCGCAGGCTGCGGTTAAGATTGCGCTGGAGTTCTTTGAGGCGATTGGATTCGTCGAAGCCGACTCGTATTATGGTGAAGGCTGTCTTATTGTGCATTAAAGGCTCGGACATATCGACCCACTGCGAGCAGACGTCACCGTCCGGCGTGCCGGGGATTGGTGAAAAGTCGGCTAACATTCCACGAATACCCAAGCCGTCGACAAAGCGCATCGAGTCCTCGAGCTGCTGGATGTCCATCTTCGGATGGCCCAATATCTGATAGGCGGTAATATCGTCGGGATTAGCGCCGGCTGATTTTAGGTTCTCGATTGCCGCGGCAAACTCCTGTGAAAAGACTTTCGAGCCGGTCTGTTGCTGCCAAAGCTCATTCGAACTTTCAAGGCCGATATAAAATGTTTTAAAACCGGCACGGGTCATCAGGTTTGCAAGCTCGTTCGTTAAGAAGCGTGCGTTGAGTGCGTTGGGTGTGTGGAAATTTAATTTTATTCTGCGTTCGATAGTTTTCTCCAGAAACGGTATCAGGACCTGGTCGGATTTATAAAGCAGAGCGTCGTCGTAGAACGCGATATTTTCGGCTGCGAGATTGACCATAAGCTCAAGCTCGGCTAACGCCTTTTCGAGAGGCCGAGCTGTGAAGCCGCCATATACCTTCGGCACCGAACAGTAAGTGCAGTTGAAAGGGCAGCCGTCACTTAGTTTCAACGCACCGGTTTTCAATTTTCCGTACGCTTCCCACATCGCCGGTTGACTCCTATCCGGCTCGATGCCGATGTAATCCCACAACGGCTGAAGTTCAGTGCCGCGGATTATCAAATCAGCGCCAAGGTTTTTGGCGTGTTCATAGCAAACTGTTGCGTAGTTGCCTCCGAGTATGATTTTGGTTTGCGGCTGATGTTGCCGAATATCTTCGATTACCTCAGCTACGCCGGGATACCAATAGGTCATCGCGGTTTGCACGAGTGCAAAATCGAACGGGCTAAAAGTTCCGAGCAATTCTTTGAATGAATCCCGACTTGCGCCGTAGCGGCGATAATACCGCTGGATGTCGGCAAGCGGGGCGGGCTTTGCGATTCGCTGCTCGATGAATCTGCCCCTGCCCCAACGGTCGGATTTTACCCGCCTTCGCTCACTTTGCTTCGGCGGGTAAATTTTGGCGCGGTCGAGATAGTCGAACAACAGGAAATCAGCCTTGCCTCGCAGGGCCCCCGCGGCTTCGAGCAGGCCGTAAGGCCTTTGCCAGAAATCGTAAGCCGCGAAATCATAAAT
>CAZFHM010000156.1:0-5619 GCA_964518825.1 uncultured Pirellulales bacterium | reverse complement strand
GTCAATGCGCTGTCGGATAAAATCGGCTCGGATATTGTTCTGTGCACGATGCAGTATTACGAGGGTTCGCCGGGCGGGGGAAATCTCGTTCCGAGAATGGTCGGCTTTTTGAGTAGCGGTGAGCGGGACTTTTTTACGCGGTTTATAGGTGTAAAAGGGATGGGAATGCGTAAGGCCCTTAAGGCATTTAGTATGCCGCCGGGGACAATAGCGGCGGCGATAGAGGATGGCGACAGCAAGATGCTAAAGGCCCTTCCGGGAGTGGGCAATCGAATGGCGGAGCAAATTATCGCAGAGCTCAAGGGCAAGATGCAGACCTTTGCATTTGCCGGCGGCGCGGAAAGAAAAGAGCAGGCGGTTTACAGGCCGTTCCAGGTCGAGACATTAGAGATACTCGTGGCGTGGGGGGAGAAAAGAAACGAGGCGATAGAGCTGATAGAATTAGCCTGTCGCAAACATCCGCAGATAAAAACGGCTGAGGAGCTGGTTCCGGTTGTTTATCGATTGAAACAGGGCGTAGAAGTCTGATTAGTCGTTAGTGAATAGTGAATCTGGTAAGTGGCTTTATTAAGAAAGCCACAGAGAGTACAGAGAACACAGAGAAGAGCAAAAAGGAAAATAAAATTTTAACTCTTATTAAACTGTGTTAATCAGTGTTAATCCGTGTCTGAAGATTATTGTAATGGCGATTGATAGAATTATAAGCGGTGATAAGAGAAGTGAGCAGGAAGAGAGTTTCGCCCTGTCGCTGCGGCCGAGGTCTCTCGATGAGCTGGTAGGCCAGGACAACGTGCGCCAGAAGCTGGCGATTGCGATGACTGCGGCGAAGCAGCGAGGCGAGCCGCTGGAGCATATCCTGTTTTACGGTCCGCCGGGGCTGGGCAAGACGACGCTTGCCCATATCGTAGCCAACGAGATGGGGACGAATATCCGCAGCTCATCCGGGCCTGCGCTGGTTAAGCAGGGTGACGTGATGGGGCTGCTGACCAATATAGGGACGGGGGACGTTCTGTTTATCGATGAGGTCCATCGGCTCAGCACGCCGGTCGAGGAGTTCATATACCCTGCGATGGAGGATTTCAAGGTTGATTTTACGGTGGATAGCGGTATGCACGCCAAGACGATAAATTTTCCGCTGAAGCGGTTTACTCTGATTGGAGCGACGACGCGCGCAGGATTGCTTTCGGCGCCTCTACGCAGCAGGTTCGGAATGCTCTATCATCTGGAGTTCTACGGTGAGGCTGAGCTTGCGCAGATTCTGCATCGTTCGGCGAAGCTCTTGTCGCTTGACTGTCAGGACGGGACTTTAGAACTAATCGCAGCACGGAGCAGGGGAACACCGCGGGTAGCTAATCGTCTGCTAAAGCGTGTAAGGGATTATGCGCAGGTCAAAGGCACAGGCCGGCTGAGCAGTGAGATTGTCGAAAATGCCCTGAAGATGGAGCGGATAGACTCACTTGGACTGGATGAGCTTGACCGGGCGGTTTTGCGGGCGCTTGCGGAAGTCTATGAAGGCGGTCCGGCGGGCATAGAAGCAATCGCGGCGACGCTGGGTGAAGAAAAAGACACGCTCGAAGACATGGTCGAGCCTTATCTTTTGCAGATTGGTTTTGTTCGCCGGACAAGGCGCGGCAGGGAGATTACAAAGGCCGCGTGCGAACACCTTGGCCTCAAAATAAAAACTACAGGTAATAAGGACACGGAATCAGCCGGTCTGTTCGAGCAGTGAGGGGGCTCGAAAGAGCGATTACTGTTTATTCTGCTTCTGTTCGGCAAGATGGTTTTCAATTGCGGTGCGGATTTCTTTTAGTCTCTGCCTTATGGGCAGTCTTTGTGTGCAGGCCTCTTCGCAGATTCCACACTGAGTGCATTTGTCGAGATAATTATTTTGCAAATCGATTTGCCAGTGCCATATAAAGCGGTCGATGATGTCTTTGTCTTTGCCGCTGAACATTTTGTGGTTGTAGGCGTCCATCATTCTCGGCACGGGAATGCCTTCCGGGCATTTGTCGCAATATTGGCAGCCTGTGCAGAGCTGGTTGAATGATTCTTTTACAGATGCCCTGATTTTCTCAACGGCCTGGGGTGAAATTGGTTTGAAGCCGTCGACGGCCGAGATTGCCTCGTCGAGCTGGGCCTGGCTGGAGAAACCTACCAAAGAAATATTGATGCGTTTATCGTTGAGCAGGAATCGCAGTGCGGCCTGGACAACGGTTTCGTCCTGCTGTGTTTTAACGAAGCTGAAGATGTCGGGATTCTGAGGGATTATGCCGCCGCCTAACGGATTCATTACGACGACGCCCTGTTTGGATTTCGCGGCGGCATCGAGCCCGGCTTCGCGATAGGCGAAGTTCATTGCCGAGTAACCAAGCAGTACTCCCTCGAACGGATAATCAGCGAGGACCTTTTCTATATCCGTACCGGGCAGGTGAGTCGAGATACAGATATGTTTAATAAGACCCTCGTCTTTTAGTTTTTCGAATTCCTTCAGTACGCCGTTTTTCTTTCGCAGGTGATAATCGTCCAGATTTACGATGCACCAGAAGTGATAGAAGTCGATATATTCGAGGCCGAAGCGTTTGAGGGACTTTTCGAGGTCTTTTCGTACGAGGCCCGGCTTGGCTCCCATAGATTTGGTTGAGACGTAGAAAGGCTTTTTGTTCCGGGTTTTGAGCATTTCTTTAAGTGCGGCGCCGCAAATCGGCTCGCTTTTATCGTCGCAGTAGAGCGGGGCCGTGTCGAAGTAGTTGATATCCGCGTCATAAGCGGCCTTGACCAGTTCGGCATTTGCGTCGATGTCCTGCGGATTATTAAAACGCATACCGCCGAAGCCTATAGCTGATACGTCGATGCCAGTCGAGCCGTATTGATTGTAAATCATAGTTCATCAAGCCAAGACGTATTTAGCCATTTTAGGCGGCCTACCCCATATATTGGTGAAATGATATATTAGCAGTTTTTCTATTTCTTTCAAGGTTTTATCATCTGTTTCTGCAAGAGTTTCCTTATTGTTTAAAGCCTCGGCGGCGGCCTTTGTTACAGGAATCTTGTCGGGAAAAGAAGGCTCGCAGTCGCGGCAAATCAGGCCGTTCGCTTCACTGCTGAAATAAAATTCGTGGCCCGTGCCCCGTGACCCGTGACTCGTCTTGCAATTTGCGCAGTGGTTGAGAACGGGCATAAGGCCGATTTCTTTGAGAAGATTTAACTGGAAAACGATAAGCAGTCGCAGCGGAGCCTGTGCCTGGTCGAGGTCCTGGAGGAATTTGATAAATGCGTCGAAGAGTTCCGGGTGCGGGTCGTGGTCGTCGGTTGCGGAATTGACCAGCTCAGAGGCTAATGAAGCGCAGTGCAGCGCAAAGAGGTTGCGGCTCAGAAACGAAAATGGGACCTGCTGGCTAAACTCGGTGAGCGTGGCGAGTTTGTCGGTATGGGTCTGGGAATAGACGATTCGGCCTTGTGCGAAAAGTTCGACAGGTCCGTCGAAGGCGGATTTGGGTCGCTTTGAGCCTTTGGCGATGGCGGTGAATTTGCCGGCGTCTCTGGCGAAGAAAGTGACTACCTGCGAGGTCTCGGAGTAATCGACGGCGCGTATGCAGACGGCGAGGTCCTTTTTAAGCATTTTTTTGCTCGGGCAGCTTGTGAATTCGAATGCGTTTTATCTTTCTCGGCTCGGCCAGCGCTATGTTGAACTTCAGATTGTCATAGTCGAATTCGGAGCCGGTTTTCGGGATGTAGCCGAGGTGCGAAAAGACAAAGCCGCCTATCGTATCATAATCTTCATCTTCGGGCAGGTTAAGCTCGAACTTATCGTTGAGGTCGTCGATGTAGGTTCTGGCATCGACCTCAATGGTCTTGTTGTCGATTTCCACGACAGGGGCGGGCGGGATTTTCTCGTACTCGTCTGTTATTTCGCCGACAAGCTGCTCTATTATATCTTCGAGAGTTACTATACCGGCTGTTCCGCCGTATTCGTCGAGGACAACGGCGATGTGCAGTTTTTGTTCCTGAAATTCGTGGAGCAGTTCTCTTAGCGGTTTGGTTTCCGGTACGAAATAAGCGTGGCGCATTTTTTCAGCTAACTTGAAATCGCCGGAGTCCTTACCGATTTCGGTAAGCAGGTCTTTTGCATAGACCAGCCCGATGATTTTGTCGATGGTTTCTTCAAAAACGGGGTACCTTGAATGGCCTGCTTTGGTGATTGTCTGTAGTATGGCGGGCAGGTCGGAATGTGCCTCGATTGCTATGACGTCGGTGCGCGGAGTCAGTATTTCGCCGGTGGTTGTGTCGCTTAGCTCGAGGACGTTTTCAATCATAGTCTGCTCTTCTTCGTCAACTACGCCTTCGATTTTTTGTTTTTCGAGGTCGGTGAGAAACTCCTCTTCCATTTCTTCCTGTCGTTTTTCTTCGGTGACATCAGCTATCCCGGCGAGCCTTTTGACCAGCTCGTCGTATAGCCTGAATATGCGCAGAATCGGCCAGGCGACCAAAGCGCAGGCCTGGAGAATTCGATAAGTTCTGCAGAGGGTTTTTTCCCCGGCGTATTTTGCCCAGGCGTGAGGTATTGCAAGGCCTACCACCGAGAATATCGCCATAGCTATAACAAAGACCACGAAGAAATCGATAAATGTCGGCGGTCGGGTTTTATCCGCACAGAAGATGGCGAGCAGTACGAGGATAATACAGGCGTTGAGGATGAGCCGGTAGAGTGAACAGGTCAGGGCGAGTTTTTCGCTGGATTCGATAAGCTCATCGGCGTCGGCGTCTCTGCGTCGGTCTTTGAAGGCCTCGTGCAGTTTTGCGGAGCTGAACGTGCGCAGGGTGATGCCGTTGATGGCGAAGAAAAGACTGCCCGCCGAGAGCAGGCAAACGGCCAGGATTGTCCAGCCTATATAACTCACTTAGCGTCCTTTCAGATAACCCGTTAAACCGGTTGCGATGATAGGCAATTTACCCGGGAAATCAATTATATACGAAATCGTAACCGAGCTGCTGAAGTATCTTTTCCTCGGTGCGGTGCATTTGTTGGGCCTGTTCGCAGGTCCGGTCGTCAAATCCGAACTGATGCAGCAGGCCGTGGGTGATGTACAGGGCAAGCTCGGCCTGCGGCGAATGGTTCGTTTCTCCGGCGTGGCGGGCGGCCAGCTCGGCGTTTACGACTATCTCGAAACATTTTTCGTTCGGGTCCTGACTGTCCGAAAGGTCGAAACTCAGGCAATCGGTGTTTTTTTTACTTTTAAGAAATTGTTTGTTCAGCTTTTCTATATGTTCGTCATCGACGACAGCGATGCTTATGACAGCCTTTTTTAATCTGAAGCGAGCGCAGATTTTATTAACAAGCTGTTCAATGCTGGCGTTGTTCAGGCCTGCTTTATCGCAGAGTTGAGCGATTTGGACGGTGATTTGCTTGGCGGATGTTTCGTCGTCCATTGTTTCAATCTGTTTTCTATTGCTGCGTCTGGTTTTCCTGGTCATTCGACTGGTCGGGCTGCTCCGGATATGCGATTCGGCCGTGGTAGTGTGCTGCCAGTGTTTTGACCATGCTTGCCTGGACTTTTGCCAGTTCTCTGAAGTTCATATCGCACTCGTCGAGCTGACCGTCCTGCATACGTTTCATAGAGA
>CAZFHM010000155.1:0-5673 GCA_964518825.1 uncultured Pirellulales bacterium | reverse complement strand
GTCCATAGTTTCGCGACTGTTCGCAAAACGCGGCCCCTGATAGTACAAAGAGCGGATATTGTTTCACCAAAAGAGCTGATAGTCAACAATTAAATGGATTTTCGGCCTGGGCAGTTACACAAGCTTGCAAAGGTAAGTTTTTATGGTATGTTAGCAGCGGAAACAAGATGGAATTTCCTGATAAAGCCACAATCAGCAGCCATACAATAAAGATTCGGCCCAGATACTGCGAAACGGACCAGGGCGGAGTGGTACACCACAGCGTCTACCCGGTCTGGTTCGAGATGGGCAGAACGGAACTATTGCGGGCAAACGGCGTAGCGTATAAAAACATGGAGCGAGCCGGGGTATTCTTCGTGATGGCAAGGCTTGAGGTCAGGTATCGACAGCCTGCAAAGTACGACGAGGAGCTGGAACTGACTACAACGTGTATAAACGTTACTACGTGCAAAATCGAGCACTGTTACCAATTGAAGCGAGTTTGTGACGGCGTCCTGCTGGCAGAGGGCTCGAGTACGTTAGTGTGCCTGGACAGGCAAGGCAAAATCCAGCGGATGCCGGAATTTATGTATCCCGCCCCCGCTTACGGCTTGCAGGGACAAGCATGCGAAGAAACAACCGTTTGACTTATCGAAGTGAATTTATTACACTGACCGAAGGGTCAGGTGCTTGTCGTTTTAATCACCCGTGTTTTTTGTCGAGGTGCTGATGGTCTTTGAGAAGAAAGAGGAATGCGGTTTGTTCGGGATTTTCGGGGACCCAGAGGCTGTTCAGAAGACCTATTTCGGTCTTTATTCTCTGCAGCATCGCGGTCAGGAATCGGCGGGTATCGCATCGAGCGACGGCGAGGATATCCAGGTATATGCGGATATGGGTACGGTCGGGCGGGTGTTCAGGAGCAGTCGGGGCGTACTGGAGAAGCTGGCTAACCCGATTGCGATAGGCCACGTTCGCTATTCGACGAGCGGTTCGAGCAAGGTGGTCAATTCTCAGCCGTTTTTTACGGAGTATTCGCGAGGTCAGGTGGCAGTAGCACACAACGGCAACATCATCAATGCGTCGCTGCTGCGTGATGAATATGAGGCTTACGGGAGCATTTTCAAGACGACAACCGATACGGAAATAATCAGCCACCTTCTGGCCAAGCCGAGTCACGTTACCAAGCCGGATACGTTAGGTCATGTTCTCAATCATTTGCAGGGCGCTTACTGCCTGCTGTTTCTTTTTGCGGACAGGATTGAAGCGGCGCGGGACCCTTATGGAATCAGGCCTTTGTGCATAGGGCAGACACAAGAGGGTTACTGCTGCGTGGCCAGTGAAAGTTGTGCGCTCGATGCAATCGGCGCCAAATTTATACGCGAGGTCAAGCCGGGTGAAATAGTAACCCTCAATAAGCAGGGTCTGAGCAGCAGGTACTTTGTCGAGCCGGGCACGGTCAAGCCGGCACATTGTCTATTCGAGCATGTATATTTCAGCAAGCAGAACAGCACGATATTCGGACAGAACGTACACGAGTTCAGGAAGAAGTTAGGCAGGCAATTAGCGAAAGAGCATCCAGCCGATGCTGACGTGGTGATACCGGTGCCCGATTCGGGGACGAGCGCGGCGATAGGTTATGCCGAGCAGAGCGGAATACCTTTCGATATGGGTATGGTGAGAAGTCACTACGTCGGCAGGACTTTTATCTCTCCGAGCCAGTCGCTGCGTGAGTTACAGGTGAAACTGAAACTGGCAGTGGTTAATGAAGTGGTGGAGGGCAAGCGCATTGTGGTAGTCGATGATTCGATAGTTCGCGGAACGACCACTCGCGGCAAGATGCTGGCGCTGCGTGAGGCGGGGGCCAAAGAGATACATATGCGTGTGAGCTGCCCGCCGATACGTTTTCCGTGTTTTTACGGTGTGGATTTCCCGACCAAAACAGAATTAGTAGCCAACAACAAGACACTCAATGAGATTCAGGCGTTTCTCGGCGTTGAGAGCCTCGGGTATATGTCACTGGAAGGGATGCTGTCGTGCGCCGCCAAGCCGGCGGATAATTACTGCACGGCGTGCTGGAACGGGAACTATCGGATACCGGTGGACGTTGCCATGAACAAGTTCTCGATGGAGAAGTATCAGATGGGCCTGTTCGAAGCAGAAAGCGAACAGTTATAACTTTCAGACATGGATAAACACTGATTGGGAAGGAAATCCTAAATTCTAATATCGAAATCCTAAACAAATTCGAATTGTAAAAATCCAAATGCTCAAAACAGTTTTCAGTGCGGAAAAATGCGCGATTGGATTTTGAATTTCGGCCATTTGAATTTAGTGCTTGTTTCGGATTTAGGTATTAGTGCTTAGGGTTTATTTCCTGAATGTTTAATTATTCAAAAATGCAGTGAAAAGTTAAGTGATTTATGGGTCAGGCTTTAACTTATAAACAAGCCGGGGTAAGTATCGACGCCAACGACGAGATGGTCGAGCGGATACAATCCTGCGTTGCCGGCACGTTCGGGCCGAGGGTGATGGATATGCCGGGTGGTTTTGCGGGGCTGTTTCGGCTGGATTACGACGAGAAGCTGTTCAAGAGAAATTACAAGAGTCCTGTTCTTGTGGCGTGCACCGACGGGGTGGGAAGCAAGGTTCAGCTGGCGGCGAAGATAAAGAAATACGATACGGTGGGCATTGATTTGGTGGCGATGAGCGTTAATGATATGCTCGTCCAGGGAGCCGAGCCGTTATTCTTCCTGGACTACATAGCGGTACACAAGCTGGTTCCCGAAATAATAGCCGAGATGGTAAAGGGAGTGGCGGCGGGCTGTAAGACAGCCGATTGTGCGCTGCTCGGCGGTGAGACTGCGGAGATGCCGGATACGTACGGGCAAGGCGATTTCGACATGGCGGGTTTTGCCGTGGGGATTGTCGAAAGGAAGAAATTAGTCACCGGCAAGGATGTTCGCAAAGGCGACGTGATTTTAGGGCTGGCTTCAAGCGGTTTGCACAGTAACGGCTATGCACTGGCTCGCGGTATTTGTTTCAAGCAGCTCGGCCTGAAGATGGCCGATGAGATTGCCGAGCTTGACGGGCGGACGCTGGGCGACGTCCTTTTGGAGCCGACGCGTATATATGTCAAGCCGATAGTGAAACTGCTCGGTCAATATAAAGTCAAGAAGGTAGTGCATGCAATGGCGCATATTACCGGGGGCGGACTTGTGGGCAACATACCTCGCGTGCTGCCGAAGGGCTGCAACGCGGCGATAAATAAATCGGCGTGGCCGAGGCACAAGATATTCGATTTCCTCCAGGCGAAAGGGCCGGTGGAAGAAGAGGAGATGTACCGAGTCTTTAATATGGGTATCGGGTTTGTACTGATAGTTGCGGAAGACTTCGCAGAGTCGATAGCCGGCAAGCTGTCGCGGTACGGCGAGAGCGTTTACAAAATCGGCAGAATCACAGGCGGGACGGGAAAAGTGGTGCTTAAGTGAAACAATAAGTTTCAACTCGTCTGTTCATATTCGGTATGGAGACTAAAAGTAATTTTCGTAAAGGAGGCGAAGTATGAGCGGCATTTTCGGCGTGGTGTCAAAAGGTAATTGTACTGAAACTTTATTCTACGGGACGGATTACCATTCGCATCTTGGGACGGAATACGGGGGTATTGCGGTGCTGGGGGGCAACGGTTTTAAGCGGCAGATACATAATCTCAGTCAGAGCCAGTTCAAGTCTAAATTCTTCGACGATTATACCAACCTGTCGGGTAATAAAGGTATCGGAGTTATCAGCGACCTCGAAGAGCAGCCGATTCACCTGAACTCGAAATTCGGGCCTTTCTGCATTGTCACGTGCGGCTTTATAGAAAACGCGGAAGAGCTGGCGACGACTCTGCTGGCAAAGGAATTGTCTTTTACAGAGGTAAGTAAAAGAGGGGTCAATACTTCAGAGCTGCTGGCAAAACTGATTAACCAGGGTGACGATTTTGTTGACGGTATCGAGAGGATGTTCGAGCAAATCGAAGGGTCGTGCTCGCTATTGCTGCTTCACAAGAACGGTATCTATGCGGCGAGGGACAGATATGGATATACGCCGTTAGTCGTCGGCAGGCGGCAGGATGCCTGGGCGGTGACGACAGAGACGAGCGCTTTTCCAAACAGCAACTTCGAGGTTGTAAAACATATTGAGCCCGGCGAGATAATTCTAATAAACGAAGATGGTATACGCCAAATGCGGCGCGGCAGTAATGAAATAGACCAGATATGCGCGTTCCTTTGGATTTACACAGGTTTTCCGGCGTCGAGCTACGAAGGTATAAACGTGGAGATAGTCAGGGAGCGTTGCGGCAGAAGCCTGGCGAGGCATGATAAGGATATAGAGGTTGATGTGGTTAGCGGTGTGCCGGATTCGGGGTTTGGGCATGGGCTTGGGTATGCGATGGAATCAGGTAAGCCCTTCAGGCGACCGTTAGTCAAGTACACGCCCGGCTACGGCAGAAGCTATACGCCGCCCAGTCAGCAGAGGCGCGACCTTATTGCGAAGATGAAACTTATTCCCATAAGAGAGGTTATAAAAGGAAACAGTATTGTCGTATGCGAGGATTCGATAGTCAGGGGTACTCAGCTCAAGAACTTTGCTATAAAGAAGCTTTGGGACTGCGGGGCAAAGGCGGTTCATATTCGGCCTGCGTGTCCGCCTTTGATGTTCCCGTGCAGATTTAATCTTTCCACCCGCTCGATAAACGAACTTGCGGCACGACGGGCGATTCGCGCGCTCGAAGGACATGATATCGAAAACGTCAGTGAATACGTCGATTCGAACAGCGCGAAATATAAAGCTATGGTCGAGTGGATTGCCAAGGACCTCGGTGTGACGACACTGAGGTATCAGACGGTCGACGATATGGTGGCGGCAATCGGCAGGCCGAAGGAAAAGCTGTGCCTGTACTGCTGGACGGGACAGTGCCCGAAGAAAAGTAAATGCCCTGCCGTGGCAATAAAAGAAGTAAAGCAACCGGCAGCTAAACCTCGCGTCGAAATCAGGGGCTAAATAAAATAGAATGCCAAAGTGGTGTGGTGTTCAAAGGTCCAAACCCCCCGGTAAAACCGGGGGCTAACTATAAATAACTACTCGCTATGAAGGGCCGGGCCTATGGGTAAGGCGAGCAGGGATGCAACTGCTGCGGCGATGTACATAATCTTTTGTGTATATCTTTTTCAGCCTTACTTCAAAGACTTCGATACTGCTGGTTACTTAATACCCGTCAACTGCTGTGTCGGGGCCCTGGGATGTTATCTTTTAAGCAAACGGTGGGTGGCAGGGTTTGGCGGAAGATTTTTTGCGGGGGCGATTTATGGGTTCGGGCCTTTTATGCTTTTTCTGGGTGGTTCTGAATTTCATGAAACAGCGGGCAGTATAGCAGCGATTGTTCCGTGGCTTTTCTGGCCTGGTGTTTTCGGGCCTAAAGGTAAATCGAAATGGATGAGAGTGCCGCTGGGGATTCTGCCGTTCGCTGTTATTGCGGGGATTTTCAGGCTGGCCGGTCAATTCGCATTATACCCGGTGCCCACACAAATAAAGATTAAGCCGGAAGACTTGTTATCGATTCTCGCACCGGCGGCGCTGATTAGCAGGGTCAATGTTCCGATGGGTTTTTATCACGTCGCTATCGGCGCATTGATAATCGGTTTTGCGATGCTT
>CAZFHM010000154.1:3051-5708 GCA_964518825.1 uncultured Pirellulales bacterium | reverse complement strand
GCGCGCTATTTGTGCTTTTAGTTGTAGTATGGTTGTGCGGATTCAGCAGGCCCTGAAACATAAAAAGGGTTGCTATTTCAACGGCCAATCGTCGGGGCAGTAGTCCAGCCAGTAGGAAGCAAGGATACTGTAATCACTAAAGTCGACGTCTTTGTCGTCATTAAGATTGCCAGGCACGTTACCGCTCTGGAGCCAGTCATCAAGGAAGTTTGCCAGGTCTTCAAAGTTCACCCTGCATTCCTTAACACTGTATTTCAATTGCCAGTTGTCCGGACAATAATCAAGCCAGTAATTAGCCAGGATGCTATAGTCCTTAAAGTCAACGTCTACTTCCCCATTAAGGTTGCCGGGTACGGTACCGTTCTGGAGCCAGTCTTCAGCAAACCTGGCTAAATCCTCTAATCCTACTTTGCATACTACAACGTAGTAGTCAATTATACCAAAATTTATCCAACCTATGTTCTCGCCCCAGGCATAGCCGGAAAAGTTGCCATCAGGGTCGATTTTTACACCATAGTCATTTGAATCGTTTGGTACATTAGGGTCGAAGTTTATCCAGCCGACATTCTCTCCCCACGCATACCCCGACAAGTTGCCTTCCCCATCGCTGTCAACACCATAGTTGACTGTACCGCAGCTTTCGGTATTCTGACACGACAGACTTATCCAGCCGATATTCTCAGCCCAGATAAAACCAGTCAAATTTTCGCTGCTGACTTGTGCGCCGGCATTGGGGTCAGTAACATTCGGTTCAAAGTTCAACCAGCCGACGTTTTCTCCGTAAGCATATTGATTGTCATCGTTATACGGGTCGATATTCTCAGCAAAGCCGACATTTGCGCATAAAGCCAGCAACGTAATAAGTACCGTTCTTTCAATCAAATTGTGAGTTTTCACTTTTTTACACCTTATGGTTCAGTTTAAGGTTTTTATTTATTACCTGGTTTACAACCAGTCGTCATTTATCACGGGCCATTTAGTCCTTCCTGACATCCTGTCCCGACAATCCAATTACTGTCGCCGTTATCATTTGAATTATTCTGGTCAATCAGACAGTAATTGAGCGCAACAATGCCAACACCTGAGTTGAAGTATGCGGTGTTGCCTATCAGCGTACAGTAGTCATTAGCGTAGATCCCGCTGACGTAGCCCTGGGCTCCACCTCCGTTTTGGTGTACCGTATTACTGGTCAGTGTACAGCCGGCCCCGGCATAGATGCCGGAAACCTCGCCGCCGGCCGAAGTCCCGTTGGAGTATGCCGTATTACCGGCCACCCTGCAGCCCATCTCGGTCTTGATCCCGTAGGCGTTGCTACCGGCGGAATCTCCGTTGTAGCAGGCCGTGTTGTCGGTCACGATACTGCCTTGAAAGGCAAAGATGCCGCAGGCGTTGCTGTTAGCGGAATGTCCGTTATTGCTGGCCGTATTGCCGGTCACCGTACAGCCTTGGAAGACGAGGATGCCGTTGGCGGAGCCAGCCGAATCTCCGTTGTAGCCAGCCGTGTTACCGGTCACCGTACTGCCGTTGTGGGCAAGGATGCCGTAAACGTTGCTGCCCGCGGCCAAATGTCCGTTATTGCTGGCCGTGTTGCCGGTTACTGTGCAGCCGGTGCTGGCATAGATGCCGTAGACATTGTTGCCAGCCGTATCTCCGTTACCGTTGGTCGTATTGCCGGTCACTGAGCTTCCGTTACCAACATAGATACCATAAACCTCGCTGGTAGCCGAAGCTCCGTTGTCGCTTGCCACACAGTTGGTCACTACTTGCTTATCTCCAGGCAGGTGAATGCCTGATCTCTTGTTATCTATGACCTGGAGGTCTTCAACTCTGCAGCTGTTCGTGTCCGGTGCCTCGATGCCGTTGCCTCCCCAGTTCGTTATCGTGCCGTTGCGGATCGTGATGTTCTTGTGAGTGCCCTCGATAGAGATGCCATGCAGCCCTGACGTTCCATCACCGATCAAAGAAAAACCCATCAGGTCCAAAGTCACATTGTCAGCCCATATCGTTATCCCACTGAATAGACTGCTCGTCGTTTGAGCGTTCGCTGAAAGATAGTAAGAACCTGATTCTGTTATAATATAAGGCACAGAAGAGACCGGCTTTCTCGGCTCAACTTCATTTAGTGTCTTCATCGTAGAACCAGGCGGATTGCTCGGCTCCAGACTGCCGGCATTGCTGGCCGATAACAAAGCCAATACCCCCACAATGACCAAAATACTTGCTAATAGTTTTGTCGTTTTCATTTTCTTACCCTTTTCAAAGAGTTTTTATTTTAACAGCGCACCGATAACGCTCTTTTCTTCAATATACTTGAGCTTAAGGTAGTTGATTTACGAGAATACATTTTCTCACCGCTTCTAACCAAATGATGGTTATTTTGCACAATGTACAAAGCTGCAAAATTGTACCATTTTTTGGTCATAAATACAAGCCCAAATCCATTTCTCGTTAATAAAGGGCTTTATTATGGGGCCTTAACAGGTGATTTCAATTACATAGTCGTCCCTGAAAAATTCATAAGCATTTAACTTGATAATTCCCCGCAGCAGGAGAATTAAAGGTGTCCGCCTGCCCCTTATGGGGTACATTTTTAGACAAGTACAGATGTTAAATAATCTTCACCACGAAGCTCACGAAGAAACACGAAGTTTATTTGA
>CAZFHM010000154.1:0-2951 GCA_964518825.1 uncultured Pirellulales bacterium | reverse complement strand
AACTGGCCGTGATACTTTTTCGCGGCCGCGTCATAAGCCTTAGCCGCCTCGATTTCATCATCGAAATAGCCGAGATGCATACTTTTCTTTCCGACATTTATCTGGCACATCCATGTTCCCCGATACTTGTGCCGACAGACGCCCTTATAAACTGAGCTGCACTTTTTATTAATCTTGACCCTGTTCCTGGCGTTCTGTAAATGCGTTGCCACTCGCAGATTCGCCCTGCGGTTGTCACGCGAATCACGGTTTTTATGGTCGATATACAACTGCTCTTTCGACTTTTCTCTCCTGCGCTCCAGCTCATCAGCCATTATCTGCCTGTGCATTTGCAGTGCTGTATGCCCCCTGTCTTTCCAGACAAGCCTGATAATACGGTAACTGCCGTAGGAATAATCGGCCCACCACACATACCTCGATAGCTCGGCAAAATGACACGGGTCCACTATCGCGTATTCGTCACAATTGGCTAATTTTATCCTCCTGAAGGTATAGCCGTACCAAATCCTGCGCAGCATAAGCAGCGGGCTGACAGATACGCGGTCGAGATAGACCGGAAGGTAAACTGGAAGGCAATACCTAATCAAAATAGCGTGCAGCGTACAGCGAATAGCGTATAGCGGTTAGTAGTTTAAGAAGCTGTTGAGATTTTTGATTTGTCTTTTCCTCCTGATTAACAATAATAGCAATTTCTGTGCCAAAAGCCGGGAATTTTCAACTAAAACTTACCCTGCTTTTCAGGCGTTAAACGAGGTATCTCAGGTGTCGTCCGAAAGCCCGAAACGACCCGACTGACAGGCAAAGTAAAGACTGTCAAAATGGCGGCAGGCCGCGCCTGCCTGAAGTGCCTTATTTACAAAGAAAAAAGGGAATTTGCTGTTTTTACTTGCTTGTCAAACTGCTAAAAGGTATAATTCTGTTTTTTGTGCTTGTGAACTCAATCACAAACTATACGTAGAATCTTTGTGGAGTTTGAGAGGCCTTAAATACGCGTATTTGACAGGGTTTTGAGAATATGGCAGTAAAGAAGATAAGCAAGTCGGATTTTGCAGATTTTGTGGACAAGCTTCTGGCAAGCCGGAAGGTCTATGCCGTGCAGGCCAAGGGTGACAGGTTCGATTTTGCCCCCCTGCTATCGGCCAAAGACCTGCGGCTCGACTACGACGTGACCTTACAGCCGCCGAAGAAGTTTTTCATTCCGCCCGTCGAGACGCTGCTGACGTTCTCCACAGGATGGCCAAGCCCAGAGGCCGGCGCTAAGTATAAGTCGAACTACGACGACGAAAAATTCGTGCTGCTCGGCGTACATCCGTATGATATGGTCGCAATCAACCAGCTGGATGAGCTGTTCCGACAGGGATACTGCGACAACCATTATTTCACCAGAAGAGACAACGCGACAATCGTTGCTGTTGACGTGGTGAACCCGTCGCAAAACGTATTTGCCGCTGAGATGGGCGCCGCTGTAGTAAAGGAAGGCTTTGACGTGCTGCTCACCGATATCGGCGATGCTTATGTAGCCCAGATTGCGACTGATAAGGGACAACAACTGTTTGCGACAGCCAAAATGTCGGATGCTGGCACAGAAGATATGAAGAAACGACAGGAGGTCCAGGAAAATAATAAAAAACTACTGGCCAAACATAAGCTCAAGTGCCCCGCTTCGTACCTGCCCAAGCTGCTTGAGAAGGCTTATAACCATCCGGTTTGGGAAGAAAAGGCGGCGACGTGCTTTGCCTGCGGCTCGTGCAACCAGGTCTGCCCGACGTGCTACTGCTTCGGCGTGCAGGATGACGTGAGCTGGGATATGAAGACGGGCAGTCGATGCCGGGCGTGGGACGGCTGTTTGCTCGACGGCTTTGCAAAGGTCGCGGGAAACCACGACTTCAGAAAGAACCGGGCAGACAGGTTCCGTCACCGGCTGTACAGAAAAGCCAAGTATGTCCCGGAAAAAATCGGCGGGCAAATAGCATGCGTCGGCTGCGGCAGATGCGTCGGGGCGTGTCTGCCGGATATCGCTAATCCGGTGGTGGTATATAACCGGCTGGTCGATGATTTGGGGATTGGATAATAAGGGGCAAGACTGATGTGCGAATGCTGTGCCACAGAAAAAGATATTTACCTGCCGCAGTTGGCGACCGTTCAAAAAATGCGGCTGATGAACGATACCGAGATGTACGTGCGGTTCACTATGGACGGCCCCGGCGCGCCGGTGTTCGACTTTACACCCGGTCAGTTTGTCGAGGTCTCAATTGCAGGTATCGGTGAGGCGCCGATTACGATTTCATCATCGCCGACGCAGAAGGACGGTATCGAGATGGTGATTCGCAGAATCGGCAACGTGACAAAGGCTGTACATAAGCTCAAGGCCGGCGACAAAATCGGTATCCGCGGGCCGTTAGGCAAAGGTACATATCCGGTGGACGAAGCTAAGGGTAAGAATTTGGTGTTTATCTGCGGCGGCATCGGCCTTGTGCCGCAGCGTTCATTTATAAACTATATTCTGGACAACCGTGATGATTACGGCGAGGTAACGATTCTGCTGGGCACTAAATGTTATTCCCAGCGGTTCTTCCAGTCGGAGCTGGAACAGTGGCTGGCGCGGGACGACATTCATTTTATGGAAACCATTGACGAGGCCAACGACTGCTGGAACGGAAACGTCGGAGTGGTGACGACCCTGATTCCGAAGATTGAGTCGGAGCTGGCCACATCGCAGATATTCATTTGCGGTCCGCCCGTTATGTATAAATTCGTGTTGATGGCGCTGGCCGAGGAGAAAGTCCCCAAGGACCAGATATATCTTAACCTTGAACGGAAAATGAAATGTGGTGTGGGTAAATGCGGGCATTGTCAGATAAATAATTATTATGCGTGTATTGACGGGCCGGTGTTTCGGTACTCGGACCTGGGCGTTGCGCCGGAGGCGATATAAGAGTCAGTCCGGATGG
>CAZFHM010000153.1:0-5737 GCA_964518825.1 uncultured Pirellulales bacterium | reverse complement strand
CAACAATATCCATAGAAACTCTCCCTAAACATCAACGCTCTTTTCCGGCGATTTTATTGCATAAGTCGCAAGGGCTAAATTATCATTCCGATTTCCGGCAAAGACAAGGCATTTCGCCGAAGGCGAAATGAATATCCAATATCCAATGTAGAATTCTCAATTTAGAACTAAAATCCGCGATAATCCGCGAAATCCGCGGTTCCATAGTCGTTAGCATTGAAATTATCCTGTGTAAATCAGTGTTAATCTGTGTCTGAGAATCCTTGTATTCAGGCCAAAAACGCGGCTTTCTCAGATTTTTTGTTATTTTACCATAAAACACTTGACAAAAGTTAAGCGGTTAGTTAAAATATATACTGGTTCACAGCACCGTGAACCGGATGGTCCCGGACGGGGCAAGGTCGTATCAACAAGCAACAGCTAAAACGAAGTGCAAATCCTAAATCCGAATCTCTAAATCCTAAACAAACCTAAATCCCCAAAATTCAAATAACTAAAACGTTTTGGTCATTTCATATTGCGATTTTGAATTTGTTTAGTGTTTAGGATTTCGAAATTAGAAATTCTAAAAACCGTGCCTTTCTACAACTGGCAAATTAAAATCAATATCATACTTTGGCTCCCTGCGCAGATAGAACACGCAGCAGTGGCCCTGCTTCTTGTATATCGCAGGCTCCGGTACAAATACGTCTTTCGACGAATCAAACTGACCAAAGGCTACTACGCCAAAGTCGACCCCGAACTCTACGAAAGCCTCAATAAATATAAATGGTGTGTGACGGGAAAAGGCCCTTTCTACGCCGTAACCTATTTAAAAGACCCTGACAAACCCGCCTCCAGAGCGAAGCCCGTCTCTATGCACCGCCTCATCATGCAATCCGAACTCGACGCAATACGCAATACTCGATACGCGATACGAAATAAATTGCCGTGCGATTTAGTCATCGACCACTTAAATCACGATGGCCTCGATAATAGAAGAGCAAATCTCCGCCTCGCCACCCCCTTACAAAACAAATGGAACACCAGGCACCGCAGAAAAGGCCGTTCAAAATATACGGGCGTCACTTGGGTAAAAACTACAAAAAAATGGCGCGCCGATATATGTATCGACAAAAAAGTCAAATACCTCGGCTGCTACGACTCCGAAAAACAAGCCGCAAAAGCGTATGACAAAACTGCCAAAAAACACCGGGGAGAATACGCAGTTCTTAACTTCCCGTAAGTCCCCACGTCTTGTTTTGCTTTGTAAAACAGTGGGGATAAATTTCACTCCATAATCACAAGGCCTACGAGCATAAAACTTATCGGCCTTGACAAAACCGCAAGACATTGTAAAAAGGTTGCTGTTTGTCTTGAGGTCGAATTTTTAATAATAGAATTCGACTCTTTGAAAATGTCCCCGGCGGGCGAATAAATGCATGGATAAGCAGAAACTAAAAAAGCTGCTCATTGGCAAATTCAGTTTCAAAAGACTCGTCCGTTCTGTGGTTCTGGTCTATCTGATTCTCATGGTATTCGCCTGGCTTTTCTCCGAAAGATTGATATTTCCCGCACCCCAGTCCAGTTATCAGGACAGCGAGGATATAATCAAGGTTCAGGTGACAACCGAACGAAGTATCTCTGCGATCTACCTTCCGGCACCTGATGCCGAATATACTATCCTGTACTGCCACGGAAATGCCGAAGACATAGGCCTGCTTAAAGACATATTTAAATTGTTCGTCAAGAATGGTTTTTCTGTTTTTGCCTTTGACTACAGCGGCTACGGTACAAGCGACGGCCGTGCCACCGAGAAAAAAATGTATCAGGAGGCTGAGGCCTGTTACGATTATCTCATCGAGCAAGAGCAAATACCACCCGAAAAGATAATCGTATTTGGCAGGTCTCTCGGCGGCGCTGCCGCCTTGCACCTTGCATCCCGAAAACAAATCGCAGGGCTGATTCTTGAAAGCTCTTTTGTCAGTGCTTTTCGTGTTATTAGCCGCATCCCTCTGCTGCCGTTCGACAAATGCAGGAACATGGAAAGGCTCAAAGTAGTTCATTGCCCCATCCTGGTCATTCACGGCAAAAAAGACCGGATAATCCCCTTCTGGCACGGGCGCAAGCTGTTCGATGCCGCCAATGAACCCAAGATGAATTTCTGGGTCGAGGGCGCAAGCCACAACGACCTGTTCTGGACGGCTCAGGACCGATACTGGGATGTCCTCGAGGACTTTAAGGCCTTACTTCTCGAGCACAGACAAAAAAATAAAAGCTAAAATGGGCGGGAGCTTTTATTGAAGGCTGGAGTCAGAGAAGTGCTATTGCCGAAATTATAAATATATGTCTTATTTAGAAGCGATATTGGCATTGTTTGCAATAGTTGACCCGGTCGGCAATATCCCGATGTTCCTGCACATCTCCGAGCATATCCCACCCGGCGAGTCTCGTAAGTGTTTTAATACTGCCGTTGGGGTCGGGGTTATTATACTGCTTTTATTCTGTTTTGCCGGTAACTGGGTACTCGAGTACATCTTTCATATTTCCTTTGCCGACCTGCAACTGGCAGGCGGTATTTTGCTTTTGATTATTGCGATTGACCATTTGATATTCGGGACTCTGAAAAAATCCGTTGCTGTAAACGGCACTTCAGGCGCCGTCGAGTTAGGCTGTGTCCCCACAGCCTGTCCGCTTTTGGCCGGTCCCGGAGCGATGGTAACCAGTCTTACTACATTTCAAAGCCAAAGTGGCGGCCCTGCCCAGGCCGTAGTTGCCATAATAATTATCTTCGGCCTTATCTGGCTGATTACGAGATTCCTGGAACCGATTCACAAACTCCTGGGCAGGCTGTTCTGCACGGTTTTTTCCAAGGTGATGTGCCTTTTCATCGCGGCCATTGGCGTGCACATGATAATGTCAGGCCTTGAGTATTACCTCTCGTAATTTCCTCCGCAGTTTAATCAGGACCTCCGGGCACTTCTATAAGGCCTTTTAGAAGCGGAACTTGTCTTTGAAGACGGTCTGGAAGTCGAAGACGCCGTTGAAGTCTTCTATTGTATCGGTCGGCTGGGCGCTCATCCATTTATGGTCGATGAGCAGATACACTATCTCGCCGAAGTCTCTTGTCGATTGTATGTTCCAGTTATTGAGGACCAGCTTGCTGAGTCTGCCCCATCTCCTTATCGCCAGTTCGCGAAGTCCGTCGCACAGGGTCTGTCCGCTGACGTGTTGAGGCTCGCTGACCAGCTCCTTGAGTGTGTAGCCTAATCCATCGTAAACGAACTTAACGGCTTTGGGGTTATATCGGCCGTCGTCTTCCGCTATTTTTTCGAGTTTTTCTTTCATGCTGTCCTGATTATACAGCAAGCTTTCACTGCTGCGCTTAAAGAAATTTCCTCTCGGCGAGTTCTTTTTGGGGATGTTGTCAACAGCGCATAAAAAAACTGGAGCCCGAAGTGCTCCAGTTTTTGTGAAACAGCTCGATTTAAATATATACTACAAACTTATTCGAATTCCCGCTGTCTCACCGAAACCAAGACGAGAAAGAAGAAAGAAATAACACATTGTTAATATTATTATACACCAGAGCGGCGTTTTGACAATGGTTTTTTTCAATATTTTCGGCGTTTTTTCTATTTTGTTCATAACTCCGGCGATAACAGGGGTTTAGCGAATCACAGGGAATCATAAAATCCTTGCTATATTGGCTTGTGGAGCCTAAAATGCCCCTTTTTAAGGCTGTAATTGTGAGGGACATTGAGTCAGGAGGGACATTATGTTAGCAAGGCTCCATAGCGTCGCGCTGGCAGGTATAGAAGGTATTATCTGCGAGGTTGAAGTTGACGTGGCCCGTGGCGGGTTCGAAAAGAGCCTTATAGTCGGGCTGCCGGACGCGGCGGTGAAGGAAAGCTCGGAACGGGTCAAAAGTGCTATCTTAAACTGCGGATATAAGTACCCGCGAACGCAGTCGCTGGTCAATCTTGCACCGGCGGATATTAAAAAAGAAGGGCCGGCCTTCGATTTGCCTATCGCTTTAGGTATGCTAATCGGTTCGGGAGTCTTCAGTAGTACCGTGCTCAAAGATTTTGTGATTGCCGGGGAGCTGGCGCTCGACGGCAGGGTCCGGCGAGTCAACGGTGCGCTCAGTATGGCGATGACGGCAAAGGCGCACGGTATGCGAGGTATCATTGTTCCAATCGATAACGCGGCTGAGGCTGCGGTCGTTGACGGTCTGGAAGTTTACGGGGTCGGGTCACTGTCGCAGGCGGTCGGGTTTCTCAAGGGAGAGCTTCCGCTGCATACTACTACCATCGATATCGACGAGATTTTCAAAATAGAGAGCAGATACGAGTTTGACTTCGCAGACGTCAAGGGTCAGCACTCGGTGAAGCGCGCGCTTACCGTTGCGGCGGCAGGGGGGCACAATATTCTGATGATAGGCCCGCCTGGGGCGGGAAAGACTATGCTTGCTCAGCGGCTTGCGACAATTTTACCGCCATTGAGTCTGACCGAATCGCTCGAAACCACTCGTATCTATTCGTCGGTCGGGCTGCTCGAGAGAGGCAGGGCACTTTTGGCTACACGGCCGGTACGGACACCACATCATACGGCAAGCGGGCCTGCACTGATAGGCGGCGGGGCCAACGCGAAGCCTGGCGAATTGTCACTTGCACATCACGGGATACTTTTCCTCGATGAGTTTGCGGAATTTCCGCGTCACGTGCTCGAGATGATTCGCCAGCCGCTCGAAGACGGTAAAGTCACCGTGTCGCGAGCCAAACGCTCCAATACATTCCCTGCCAATTTTATGTTAGTTGCTTCGTGCAATCCCTGTCCGTGCGGGTACTACGGCAGCGACCACCGCAGGTGCCGGTGCACTCCGAACCAGGTTGAAAGATATTTGTCTCGAATCAGCGGCCCACTTATAGACAGAATTGATATCCACATCGAGGTCCCGCCGGTGACATTCACCAAGCTCAGGTCGCGCAAGGAACAGCTCAGTTCTGCTACGATTCTGGCTGATGTGGTGAGGGCAAGGGCGTTGCAGACCAGGCGTTTCGGCGACGGTAATCCCGGCGCGCCGGGAATGGCCAACTCGGATATGACGCACAAGCAGGTGCAGAAATACTGTCAGCTCGATGAGGCTTGCGAGATGTTATTGAAGCAGGCCATGACCGAGTTCGGTTTGAGCGCCCGTGCGCACGATAAGATTCTAAAAGTCGCGCGGACGATAGCTGATTTGGCTGATTCTGAAAATATCCAGCCTGAACATATAGCTGAGGCGATAAGCTATCGGAAATTGGACAGGAAGCTATGAACCACAGAATATTTCACCGCAGAGTTCGCAGAATACGCAGAGAAAATTGAATTAAGAATGACGATTGACGAATACGATTTACGAAAGACTAAAGATTTAGTTAATAACGAATTCCGCGGATTACACGGATTAGAACTGAGAAATTAACCACGAATCCCGGCGTGCCGGGACGAATAAACACAAATTATTGTTAACCGCGGATTACGCGGATTAGCGCGGATTAAAAAATATTAAAAACTAACGACTAACTTATTTAGACACGGATTCACACAGATTGACACAGATTTATAAAAATAAGTTAAAAATTCAAAATCAAAATGTAAAACCACAGTTTAAAAATTTAAATGTTCAACGACAAAAGACTAACGACCCGTTGTAACCGCGGATTGCGCGGATTTACACGGATTTATTTTACCACGAAGGGCACGAGTAAAAAAG
>CAZFHM010000152.1:0-5775 GCA_964518825.1 uncultured Pirellulales bacterium | reverse complement strand
GTGAATACTTTGAACTGCCGCCGGACAAAGAAAGTCCCTATATGCTGCTGGTGGCGCCGGTTCAGGAATCAAAACGGATTAAGCCGGACGGCGAGCAGCAGAATCTTTCGGGTATCGAACGGCTGAAGGTCAAACGCAGCGTGGTGCCGGGGATTACGCACGTGGACTACTCGGCACGAATACAGACGGTCGATGCCGAACGGCATGGACGATATTATCGTTTGCTGCAGAAATTCAGGCAAAAAACAGGCTGTCCGCTTCTCATCAATACGAGTTTTAATATTCGCGGCGAACCGATTGTGTGCAGTCCTGAAAATGCGTTTCATTGCTTCCAGTCGACGAACATGGATGTTCTTGTTCTGGAGGATTTTGTTCTGTATAAGAATGAGCAGCCCCGGATGAAGCAAATTGATATCGATGAGTATCTCGCTAAATTTGAATTAGATTAGGCGGTTTTATGGCACTGGTATCGCTAAATTTAAAACCCTCGAAAAAACAGCTCAGGGATTTTGGGTTTATTGCCCTGTGTATGTGTAATGTGATTGGGCTGCTTTTGTTGTGGCCGGGCAGGATTTCGTTAAAAGCGTTTGTTGTCTTTTCCCTGGTTGGGCTTGCAATGTTTGTATTGAGCCGGGTCTCTACAGCATTGCTCAAACCAATTTATCTGGGAATGGTGCTTTTAACGTTTCCTATCGGCTGGGTCGTCAGCCATCTGGTCATGGGGTTGTTTTATTACGGGGTCGTCACACCGATAGCGGTCTTATTCAGGATTCTGGGGCGTGACCCGCTTTGCAGGAAGTATGACCCGCAGGCGAATACATATTGGACTGTGTATAAGCGTAAACGGTCAGCCAAAGATTATTTTCATCAGTTTTAGGAATGATTTATGTCCGAGAAAAAGAACTTCGAGCAGCTCTCAAAAGGAAACCGTTCCTCTTTGATAGGCGAATTTTGGGAATTCCTAAAACACAATAAGAAGTGGTGGCTACTACCGATTATTTTGATCCTGCTGGTACTGGGGATTCTGGTTCTGATGAGCAGTTCGGCACTGGCGCCATTTATTTATCCGCTTTTTTAAGCAAGTCGTTTCAAAGATTCGCGATTATATCCTTAATAGATTTTCTTAATCTTAGAACCGGGATAATAATATGAAAGAATCTCTTCTGCGCTTTTGCCTTTCCGCGCCATTCCCTGCGCACCGCACTGGCACATCCCCACACCGTGCCCGTATCCCTTACCGCCGGCAAAAGCCCATCTGTTGCCTGTATTTTGTATTTCAAACGCCGCGCTTTTAATCTTAGCGCCCGTCGGGTCAACCGCAAGGCGAAAATCCTCGGCTCTAAGCGTATCACTGACTCCGTTGGCATCGATGAGTTTAATCCGGGTAATCCGCGTCAGGCCGTCGTACCGGCTTGCCGAAACAGCCGATATCTGCTCGATGCTGCCGAGCTTTTTTAGCTGCGGGTATCGCTCGAATAACCTTTTATTTAGCTTCTTCTTCGTCACGTAAACCGTGGGCCAGTTCAGAAAATCACTTTTAGTAATCTTCAGGCAATATTTGCACGGCACCCCTTTAAGCGGCTCGAACTCATCGCCAAAAACATTTTTGCTGTTCTCGGTATGGCCTGCACAGGTCGAGGAATAATACGCGCCGAAGATGTCTTCCGTCCCGTCGGGCTGTCTGCAGACCAATACTTTTCCCGCGGTTTTCTCAATCGCCCGCCAAACCGACTGCGACTCTTCACTGACGCCCCTGTACATCTGGTTTGCAGCTGTTTTGCGAACATCCCAGTGCCGATTAGCTCCGAACTTCTTTTTTATATAAAGGCAATATGTCCTGGCCGCGATCGCCTGCGCTCGAAGCGCCTGCGGCTCCCAATAGCTGGGCATCTCCGCGCCGATTACACCGGCCAGGTACGCTTCGGTCCCGACGACGTTTATCACATCGAATGAATTACTGTCCCCGGCCACCACTATTTCCAGACTGCCCCTGTAGCGTTCACCGTTAACACTTAATATTGCGTTGGCGTCGGGTGTTATCTGCAGCTTATCGGTCAGGCAGCCCCATCCTGCAAAAGAGACCCTGTCGCCGACAAGCTCAATAGTTACCGGTTTGTCAACAGTTTCAAAATGAGCGCTGGGCAGTGTCGAATCAGCGGCGGTTACGGTAACCGGCGTATCACAACTGAAAAGACACCCGGTGACATCGTTGACAAGCAAGACCCGGACCTGCGGTTGGTCTTTCAGACCTGACAGCAGTGACGGCGGCACCGCTTTTTCTTTTCGGCGGCAGCCCCAAAACAGCAGTACGCACAAAATACACGCTGACACCGCAAATCGGCTAACGCAGCTCTGGTTGGATTTAAGGTGCAGGATTTTCAAATCCGCCCCGCTATTTACTCTAGCGTCCGCAGTGAAAGGCCGAATCCGCTAATAGCTTTTTTAATCTCGTTAAGGCTCGTGACCCCAAAATTCTTGCACCCCAGAAGCTCAGCCTCGGTACGTCGGGTCAATTCGCCAAGGATGTGGATATTCAGCTTCGTCAGGCATTTTTTGGCCCGGACCGAAAGCTGCAGCTCCTCGACAGGTTTGCTCAGCAAGCCGTCTTCAGGCTGTTCGGCTTCTTCTTCATTGTCAACGACCATCATGCCTTCTTCGAGCGACTGGCCCAGACGCAGCGATTTGGAATCCAGAATCAGCTTGATTTCCCGAAGCGATGTCTCGCCGAAGTTTTTATACGACAGCAATTCCGCTTCGGTAATGTTGAGCAGGTCCCCCAGTGTGTTAATGTTCATTTTCTTCAGACAGTTTCGGCTGCGCACGGAAAGCTCGAAGTCGGAAATAGGGGTCTCCAGAATCTGGTTCTTTCGTGTGCGACGCTTTTCCTTTTCCTCGTCGTAACACATTGTCCTGGAGCTGTCTATGTCCTTCCTGAACAGGATTGCACGCGGATGATTCGGATGGTACAGCAGAACCTTGTTGACGCACTGCATCGCCTTGCCGTACTGGCCCGTGTCTTCATAGAGCACCGCCAGATTCAGCAAGGCATTACAATGAGCCGGGTGAATAGTCACTGCTCGTTTGTAATAGTCTATGGCTGCATTCTCTTCGCCGCAAATATCGCACCGATAAGCCAGATGGAACAATGCCTGCTGATGGTCCGAAGAAAGCTCTATCGCCTTTTGATAGTTCTCGGCCACCTGTTCATAGTCGCCCATCGCCTCAGCCAGTCGTCCGAGCTGATAATGATAGTCGGCGCTTACACCCTTGAAGTTGGTGCACTTCTTTAACTCGCTCGCCGCAGCTTCGAGATTACCCGCACAGCGGAAAGTCACCGCCTTTTCAAGATTAACCCTTAGAGTCTCCAGTCCCAGCTTCGCTGCCTTGTCGAGACTGTCTATGGCCTCGTCGTATCTTCCAAGCCGACGCAGGGCAAACGCCAGGTACAGATACTTCTGGCTGCAGTCGTCGCTCTTGCCAAGCTTTTCAACCGCCTCACTGTACCTGCCCAGTATATACAGGCCGACTCCCACGCCAACTACGGCCGGACCTCCGGTCCTCGACATGTTCTGCTCGACTGTGGCTGCAAAATTTATCTGGTTGCCCCGGGAGCAATTGACAGTGTCGATAAGCTCATCTATCTGCTCAACCAAAGGCAGTGTCCCGGCAAATAAATCTACATGCTGTGCGACTGCTTGTTCCATAATTATCGACTCCACATATATTAGGTTGGACAAACCCGGCTAAAACAACCCCGCCCTGCACCGGGGCGGACCCTTTCAAAGCTCGGTATTATACCTGCGTTCACATATATTGCAACCCCCCCCGCATTGGAGCCGGGCAGGGGGCTTATCACATCCCTTAGGCCGGGCCCGGCCCGGTGCCCGTACCCGCAAACCCACATATTTGTCAAAATTTCTTGACAGCGGAGACTTTTTCAAGTAACTTCCAGAGTTTGGCTGTCTACCGGTTGTCGTATAATGCTTTGCGTATTGATATTTGGAGGCCGTTTGTGGCAAAAGAGTTAGCGAAGGAACTAATCAATGCAGGCGCCCATTTCGGGCATGGGGTCAGCCGATGGAACCCCAAAATGCAGCAGTTCATCCATAGTAAGCGCGGAAAAATCCACGTTATCGACATCAGAAAAACGCTAAAGAACCTGCTGCTGGCAAAGAAGCTGCTGGTAGAAGTCGTCTCCGGCGGCAAGGACGTAATCTTCGTCGGGACAAAACGACAGGCGCAGCGGGCCGTGGAAGCAGCTGCCGCAAAGTGTTCAATGCACTATGTCAGTCAACGATGGCTCGGAGGGGCACTGACAAACTTCCGTACTATCCGCTCCAGACTTCAGCGACTCGAACAGCTCGAAGCAATGGCCGAAGCCGGAAAACTCGAAAGCGAATCAAAGAAACAAGCCTCCAGACTCAAACGCGAAATGCGAAAAATCAAATCCAACCTCGAAGGTGTCCGCAAAATGTCACAACTGCCCGGCGCCCTGGTCGCTGTTGACGCCCGCAAGGAATACATTGCACTTCGTGAAGCGAAGAAACTCGGCATTCCAACTATCGCAATTATCGACACCGATTCAGACCCTGATTCGGTGGATGTGGCTATACCTGCTAACGACGATTCAATCCGCGCGATTGATATTCTTCTCAATGAGCTTGCCGACGCTGTTGCTATCGGCAGGACGATGACGCCCGCCGAGCAGCCGCAGGCAAGACGGCCGAGACGGGTGCGAACCAGCCGCGGTGCACTTGCCCGCGCAGAAGAACGTGAACCGGCGGCGGTGACTGCAGAACAAGCCGAACCGCAGGTCTCAGGGCAACGCCAGGCCGAGCCAGAACCGGTACAGTCACCGGCAACCGGCGAACAAACCTGAGTCGATGACCACAAAAAACGATTCTCGATACTGGATACTGGATTCTCGAAAGGACTGGTTCCCTATTATCGAGCATCAAGAATCGAGTATCGAGAATGACTGGAGATGAAAATGGCTGATATAGCAGCAGCGACCGTGATGAAGCTCAGAAAAATGAGCGGACAGGGAATGATGGACTGCAAACAGGCACTGACCGAATCGGACGGTGACCTGGATAAGGCCATGGATATACTGCGAAAAAAAGGCCTGGCAACACTCGCCAAACGCGCCGAACGAGAGACATCCGAAGGACTCGTCATCAGCAAGGCCTCCGCCGATGGCAAAACAGTAGTATTTGCGGCGCTGTGCTGTGAAACCGACTTCGTTACAAAGAGCGACGACTTCGCAGCAGCCGCTGAAAAACTCAAAGATTATTGCATGGCCTGCGCACAGGATACCGGCACCGACGCCCTGGCTGAGACAGAACTCGACGGCAAAAAATTCGGCGACATTATCACTGAGACGGTCAGCAAGACCGGCGAAAAGACGCAAATCGGCGACTACGCAAGGTTCAAACTCGACGCCCCAGGCCTGATTGCCGTCTATATTCATTTCAACAATAAGGTCGGAACAATGCTGCAAATCGACACCAGCGATGACAACGTCGCCGCAGCCGATTCGGTCAGGACCGCTGCCAACGATATTGCGATGCACATCACCGCGACCAAGCCGCTGGCCCTCGATAAGGACGGTATCGACGCAAAGACAATCGAGCAGGAAAAGGCTATCTACGCCGAGCAGGTCAAGGGCAAACCCGCCAACATCCTTGACAAAATAGTCGAAGGCAAGATGAAGAAGTTCTACGCCGAGAACTGCCTTCTGGAGCAACCGTTTGTCAAGGACGATTCGAAAACCGT
>CAZFHM010000151.1:0-5803 GCA_964518825.1 uncultured Pirellulales bacterium | reverse complement strand
TCATCTACTATGGAACCTTTAACCATGACTGATGTCAACATACAAGAACACAGAGCTCACAGAGAAATAAAAAATAAGACACGAATAAACACTGCAACTTGACAGGATAACCCGGCTTCGTCCCGATAGGAAACATCGGGACTACGCCGGGGCAGGCAGATTAGCACAGATTTTCACTGATTAAATTCAGCTATCGAAGGTAAAAGATATAAGTCAGGAGTTTGGCATGGCGCTGTACTTTATGCGGGAGAGGTCTTCGGTAGGGTTTAGGGTATAGGGTTCAGGGATTTAATATTTAAGATTTCAGATTTGATCATGGGTGGTGGCAGGTTTTTTAGCGCGCTGATTACATAGTACTGTACTTGATTCTGGACAAATCCTCCTGAGGGACGGGTTTTCTAAATACGAAGAGGTGCTCGTGCATAATTAGATAAAACTTGTCTTTAATGGCCTTGGATTTCCACCGGTTGGTTGTAGAGCAATTATGCTGGATTTTTATGATGTCTTCCTTCAAGACGAAACCGGCCTTGAGAAATCGCTGCATTACGTTATAAGCTAAGGGCACGAAGTGCCTGCCTTTGCGGGTGTCGCCTACGAGGATTGCGCAGAACCTGTCGGGTTTTAATACCCTGAACAATTCGGCGGCGACTTTTTCCATTTCGTCGCAGAATTTCGGCAGTGAGCTTATGTTAGATAAGTCGCCTTCGATTCGGCCTTGCGAGTATTTGATGATATTCATATAAGGCGGGTGGGTTACGATAAGGTCGAATGAATTAGCTTTTAAGAACGATAGGTCTCTTGCGTCCGCCTGTTTTAATTTTTGTTTTGTTTCGGGGTGATGTTTGAACCGAAGCGCATCTTCGGAAAGTTTTATCGCGTCGGGATTGATATCTATACCGAGTGCATGTCTGCCGAGCAGTTTGGCCTCGATTAGCGTTGTGCCTGCTCCGACCATGGGGTCGAGGACGGAGTCGCCTTTATTAGAGTACATTTCTATGAGGTTTCTTGGGACCTGTGGTGCGAAGTTGCCTCGGTAGCCGGGGTTATGGGTAGCCCACGCACCCCGCTGAGGGAATGACCAGACGGTAGTAAACTGCGGTTGTAGAACGGGCGCAGTATCCATAAGCGCGTGGAATCTCCGGAAAACAAAACCCGATCTTTTTGATCGACAATTAGCTGCGGGATCGTAGATCGATTAAATGAAATGATCAAGGGAAAAAATAAAAAAACGGAAAGATTTTTAGAGTTTAAATGGCCGCGCGGTAAGCCTCGGCGTGCTGGTCAGATAGGCGCTCGTAACTGAGGAACTCAACAAACTTTCGGATTGGCGAAAACGCGGTCATATCCATTACCTTCTTAAACTGCCGCTGCCGAGCTTCGTCCGCCACGATAAACATATCGGTGCGAAAATCCTGTAGTTCCACGAATTTGATAAGAGAATTCTTAATATCGGTGGAGTGTTCAATCTCAAAGAGCGAAGCGGGCATACGGCGATCATTAAACCAAATCACATCAATAGTGCGGGCCTGCGCAACAAAACGGTCATAGCCAAACGCGCAAATACCTTCAATGGTTGCAATATCGCCCAACTTTTGCTTACCCAAAAACTTTTTATTCTTATCTTGCGCAGGAACAAAGGTGTCAAAGTTCTTGAGTTTGCCTATCTGGAGAAGTAGGCCCTGATAGTATGTATGGTCGTAGAGGACTTGTTGTCGTTGCGGTTGTTTGGGCTGTATTTCTTTGGGTAGTTTATCGCTCCACGCCTTCAGTGCCCACAAGCCCGGCCTGATTCTGAATATTTCAGGCCTTTCCTGAACGATTCGCCTCATGCTGGCAAAAGGGGTTTTAGTGCCCCAATACACACCAGGGATCTTCAAAACATGCTGATAGAGATAGCCCAGCGTGGCGAACCCGCCATTGTCCTCCATAGCCTTAATAACTGCTTCGTATTGGGTCATCGCGTTTCTGGTTATATTCATGAACAATCCAAAGCGAAGTGGTATTATGCATTACTGAATGTCAAGAGTCAATGTTTGATTACCCGGACAAGTTCTTAGAAGAAAGGCAAAATATGAAGCGAGAGCAATTTCAAGACAGATTTCACTATTCTCTGAGTATGGAGAACACTAATCATGAATTCAAAGGAATCAAGAAATGTTCAAGTGGAATGGCGTCAGCCTATGCAAACCTTTTATATGTCAAGAAAGCGTATCAAACTTGGTTGAAGTTGATATATAAAAGAATTGAGGAAGTCGTTACTACAGACGAATTGCTGCGGATGACACTAATAAGCGACGTAGAAGCACTACAGGCTGAAGTGGCAGAAATAAAGAGAAACAGTGACAATGACTTGGAGATAATAGCTAGCTTGTTTCGGCTAATTGCGCACTTGCTCGGCTGGGATTACCTAAATGGTAGGTTCTACCGAACTCCCATGTTCCACCAAACTACCAAACAACGGACTGAATGTTTGATGTATGCTGCACAAACTTCTCTATTGCCACAAGGGCTCTTTGAGGTTTATCACAGAAGGAGGCTACTGAAACAATTACTTTCAGAAGGGCTATCATACGCCAGAATTGCCCTAATCCTCGGCACGTCCTTAGAAAGTGTAAAAACTCTAGAGAAAGCCGAGCACGTTGATAAAATATATAAAGAAATCGAAAGAGAAAAGTCGTGAAACACAAGGCACTAAGCAGTATACCCCGCTAAAAACGGTGCAGTGCTGCTAATCGTCTACGATACTATAAGTAGCTTTTTATTAGGGTACAGGGGGTAGGGTGCAGGGATAAAGTAGGGACCCGGCGTCGTCCCTGCCGGACTATGCCGCGGCAAGCAGGGTTTCTTTCAGAACGTGGTCAAGTCGTATTCGAGTTCGAGGCTGAGTTTGTGCCCGGCCTCCTCCTGGGCCAGCAGCGAAAACATCCGCTTAATTCCGGCGTTGTAGGACAAAGAGGCAAGTTTTGTATAGAGACGGAATGAGGCTTTTTCCTTTCGCATCGCGACGACGAGGGCGTCGGTATAAGTCATATCCTGATGAATCCGCACGGGCTCGGCCTTGTCAGCGATGCCGAGATTGCCGACCAGCTCCGGCTCGAACGTAAAGTCACCGGAGCAGATTTCCCGGAGTTTGGCGATGTGCCGAAGCTCATCAGAGGCGAAAACCTCAAACGCCCTGCGAACATCGGGCTTTTTGGCAAGGGTTATTAGTATCTGATAGTAATCGTGCGCTTCCTTTTCGCGGGTGACGGCGTAATCAAGGATGTCTTTGAGTGATGCGAACCGGCTGGCGGGCAAGTCGGCGGATTCGGACAGTCCGGCGATGGGCTTTTCGGGCATTCGGCGTGACTTGGGCCCGGTTGAGGCGTCGCGGTCCGGGGTATTGTGAGAATCCATTATAGAGCCCTCCAAATCAAGAGCCTGAATTAAGCGAAACCGGACATCAGTTTAACCACATTTAAAGCGATATGCAAGGCCACCGCAATTTTTTTGACTTGGGAGGGTATTTGTGTAGAATGTTGCGGCTGCGCTGAGAGAGAAAATTGTGGTTGCAGCAGCGCAGCAGGAGAAAATCGGTAAAAACTGACGGGTGGATACTATGCAGGATATTTTAAAGGCAAAGGTCACAGGCGATAATTACGAGAAACTGGCGGCCCTGGCGAATCCAAAGCTGCACAGGTTCGTGGCCCAAGCTATCGAATTATGCCGGCCGGACAAGGTCTTCGTGATGAGCGATTCGGATGAGGACGCCGCGTATATTCGGAAACTGGCGGTAGAAACAGGCGAGGAAAAGCCATTAGCCACCGAAGGCCATACGGTCCATTTCGACGGCTATTACGACCAGGCAAGAGACCCGGCGAATACCAAGTACCTCGTTCGGCCCGGTGTGGAGCTGGGTGAGCGTATAAAGACGATTGATAAAGAGAGCGGATTGGCCGAAGTGAAGGGGTATCTGCGAGGCTCGATGAAAGGGCGGGAAATGCTGGTGTGTTTCTGGTGCCTGGGCCCGACGGATTCGGATTTCAGTATCCCGTGCGTGCAGATAACCGATTCGCCTTATGTTGCGCACAGCGAGTCGATTCTGTATCGGCCGGGTTATGAGCAGTTCAAAAGAATCGGCGGGTCGGAGGATTTCTTCCGGTTCCTGCACAGCGAAGGTGAGCTGGAAAACTTCGTCAGCAAGAACGTCGATAAGCGCCGCGTTTATATCGACCTCGATGAAAATATAGTTTACAGCACCAACACGCAGTACGGCGGAAATACGATTGGCCTGAAGAAACTAGCGCTTCGCCTGGCGATTCAAAAGGCCGACCGGCAGGGCTGGCTGGCTGAGCATATGTTCGTGATGGGTGTGCACGGGCCGGGCGGCAGGGTGACATATTTTACAGGCGCGTTTCCGAGCGCCTGCGGCAAGACATCGACGTCGATGCTGTCGGGACAGACGATTATTGGCGACGACATCGCATACCTGAGAAAGATGGGCGGCGAGATTCGCTGCGTCAACGTCGAGCAGGGGATATTCGGAATTATTCAGGATGTCAATGCGAAAGATGACCCTATTATACATAAGGCGATTACATCGCCGGGTGAGGTGATATTCGGAAACGTACTGGTGACCGGCGACGGCAGGCCGTACTGGCTGGGTATGGGCAAAGAACTGCCGAAGGAAGGGACCAACTACGCGGGCAAATATAAAGAGGGAATGGCCGGTCCGGACGACAAGAAGGTGACGGCATCGCATAAGAACGCGCGCTACACCGTGCGAATCAGTGACCTCGAGAACAAGGACCCGCTGATGGACGACCCTGCGGGTGTGCCCATAGGCGGGATACTATACGGCGGACGCGACAGCGATACATGGGCGCCGGTCGAAGAGGCATACGACTGGACAGAAGGTATTACCATAAAAGGCGCGTCAATCGAATCGGAAACGACCGCCGCGGCCATCGGCGCAGAGGGCGTTCGTAAATTCGATTTGATGAGTAACCTTTCGTTCGTCTCGATTCCCTTAGGCAAATATATTCAGAACAATCTTGATATCGTCAAAGGCATTAAAAAACCGCCGCTGATTTTCTCGGTCAATTACTTCCTGCGGGACAAAACCGGAAAATACCTCAACGGCATGGCTGATAAATTAGTGTGGGTGCTTTGGGCGGAGATGCGTGTCAACAAAGACGTCGAGGGCATCAAAACGCCGACCGGCATTATCCCCAGATACGAAGACCTGTCAAAGCTGTTTAGGGACAAGCTCGGCCATGACTACAGCCAGGCCGATTACGTCATGCAATTCACTATCCGTGTGCCGGATAATCTTGCCAAGCTCGACCGCGTCGGCGCGCTTTACCGCGACAAGGTTTCGGACACGCCCAAGATTGTGTTCGACACTTTCGATAAGGTGCGCGGGCGGCTCGAAGCTGCGAAGGAAAAGCACGGCGAATATATTTCACCGTTCGATTTGACAAGCGCATAAAGAAACACAAATCGCCTTTGCCTAATAATCGGTAAAGGCGCTTTTCTTTTCGGAGGGTCTGCTTATGAATAAATCTCTTCTATTTATTGTCAAACTGGTCATCTCGCTGGCGATAACATTTCTCGCCGCGGGTATTGGTTCGCTCGGCATGACCGGTGATGATACATGGCGGTGGTATGAGCAGCTTAATAAGCCCTTTTTCCAGCCTCCCGGCTGGCTATTCGGGCCGGTGTGGACGGCGCTCTATATCTTGATGGCGGTGGCCGTCTTTTTAGTCTGGCAAAAAGGTTTTGAGAAAAAAGCCGTTCGGGCTGCAATGAGTTTCTTTGCGAT
>CAZFHM010000150.1:0-5821 GCA_964518825.1 uncultured Pirellulales bacterium | reverse complement strand
TTATGGCGGTTAAGGAACACAAGTACGATGCAAGCAACATCAAGATTCTGGGTGGACTCGAGGCAGTCCGCAAACGTCCCGAAATGTACATCGGCGACCGGGGCAGCGGAGGCCTGCATCACCTCGTTTACGAAGTGGTCGATAACTCCATCGACGAGGCGCTGGCCGGTTACTGCACTACGATATACGTCGAGATATGCGCAGACGGAAGCTGCATAGTCGAAGACAACGGCCGCGGAATACCCGTAGAAAAACACAAGAAGACCGGCACCAGCGCACTGGAGGTCGTTCTGACCACACTTCATGCCGGCGGCAAGTTCGACAGGGACAGCTACAAGGTCGCCGGCGGACTGCACGGCGTTGGCGTCAGCGTTGTCAACGCGCTGAGTGAATGGCTCGAGGCCGATATTTATCGTGACGGCTTCCATTATCATTTCGAATGTGAGCAGGGCAAGAGCCGAGCCCCGGTCAAGAAAATCGGGCCGACAAAGAAACAGGGCACGCGCATAAGATTCAAATCTGATGATGAGATATTCGGCGACGCCGAGTTCGAGTACGATACGCTGCTAAAGAGAATCCGCGAGATGGCTTACCTCAACGCGGGCCTCGAAATCACCTTCAAAGACGAAAGGAACAGAAAAAAGCAGGTATTCAAGTTCGATGAGGGCATAAGGGCCTTTGTCAAACACCTCAACGAAGGCAAAGAAGTTTTGCACAAGGATGTCATTTATTTCGCAAAGGAAGATACCAAGGCGATGATGAGCTGTGAAATCGCCCTGCAGTACTGCGACGCCTATACGGAGAACGTTCTCGTCTTCGCCAATAACATTCGCAATATCGACGGCGGCACACACCTTTCGGGTTTTCGCACCGCGCTTACACGCACAATGAACTTCTACGCCAAGAGCAACAACCTTCTGAAGAACGGCAACGCCCCGACCGGCGAGGACTTGCGCGAAGGATTGACCGCTGTGGTCGCTGTGAAACTTGCCGACCCGCACTTCGAGGCGCAGACGAAGGTGCGCCTGACCAATCCCGAGGTCGGCAGCTTCGTCGAAACTACGGTCAACGAGCAGTTAGGCCACTTCCTCGAAGAGAACCCGCCGGATGCAAAGCGAATTCTTAATAAGGCGATACAGGCCGCCGCGGCGCGCGAAGCGGCTCGAAAGGCGCGCGAGCTGACACGCCGAAAGGGCGCGCTCGGAAGCAGTAACCTGCCCGGAAAGCTCTGGGACTGCTCCAGTAAGGAAAAGGCCAATACGGAAATATTCATCGTCGAGGGCGACTCTGCAGGCGGTTCGGCGAAGTCCGGCCGCGACCGCAATATCCAGGCTATCCTGCCTTTGAAGGGAAAGATTCTCAATGTCGAGAAGGCACGGCTCGAAAAGATGCTCGCCCATGAGGAAATTCGAACGATTATCAGCGCTCTTGGAACCGGAATCGGCGCCGATGAGTTCGACCTCGAAAAGTGCCGCTATGGCAAGGTCATACTTATGACCGATGCCGACATTGACGGCGCCCACATCCGGACGCTGCTGTTGACGTTCTTCTTCAGGCAGATGCAGCAGTTGTTCCACAGTAATATGATTTATATCGCCCAGCCCCCGCTCTACGAAGTCAGGGTCAAGGGAAGCAAAAAAAGCGAGTATCTCCTCAGCGAAGCCCAGATGCGAAAACGTATGATATCTCGCGGACTGGAGAACACGAAGCTCGTTATTCACAGTGAGCAAAAAAATGCCAAAGACAGTACGGTGGACGGCGATAAACTCGGCGCTCTCGTCAAAGACCTTTCTGAAATAGAACGGGCCGTCGGCATACTCAGCCGCCGCGGCATTAAGTTTAAGGAATTTGTCAGCAACTATTACGACGGCAAAATGCTCCCCGTGTTCAGGATTACACTTGAAGGCCAGGACGAATTCTTCTATGACTCGCAGCAATTTGAGAAGCGCCTGGACAAGCTGAGGGATAGTCTCGGCGACACCGAAGAAACAGACGAGGAAGAAAGGCTCCATTCCGAGGAGATGCACGAGGTCGCCAGGATAAATCAGCTGAATGAGCGGCTCAAAAAGAACTTTAAGCTCGACCTGAAAGACTTTTTACTCAAGCCGGAAAAGACTGACTCCGGTGAGTCGCTGCCGACCAGGTTCTGCCTTGTTAACGGCGAGAGCAGCTATGAAATCGCGTCGCTTGGAGATGTTTGTGCGGGCGTAAGACAAATAGGAGGAAAAGACATCGAGATAAAACGCTTCAAAGGCCTGGGCGAGATGAACGCCGAGCAGTTATGGGAGACCACGATGAACCCGCAGAGCCGTACACTGCTTAGCGTCAAGCTCGATGACGCAGGGGAAGCCGACCGGCTGTTCACTATTCTGATGGGCAGTGACGTTGAGAAGCGCCGAAACTTCATCCGGGACCACGCCCTGGAAGTGCAAAACCTCGATGTCTGATTTGTCGTATAATATGGTAGGTATGAAAAGACTGCCCCCGAAATTCGGTATGTCGGTAACGATGCAGGCCGCGGTGGTTACTCTGTTTATGTTCGGGTTCGTACTGTCGTCAGCCTGTTCGGCGGATACCTTTACACACCGGCAAAGCGGCGAAATTCTCCACGGCTACAAGACCAGCAAAGTCGAAGGCGCAGAGACCTTCGTACAAACCGCCGAAAAAGGGCTAATCAAACTCAACCTCGCCGAGTGGAAAATGGTCGCCGACCGCAACGGCCGTAATAATAAAGTCGTCGTTATGCGGTTGACCGGCCCGATTATGTATCAAATAGAAACCGAAGCACTCGAAAATGCCATCTCGCATATCGCCGACGAAGGGCCTCTGTTTATATTGCTGGAGATTGACACGCCCGGCGGCAGGGTGGACCTGACTTACAGGATATGCGGCGCTATTGTCGGTGCGGACAATGTGCAGGTAATCGCTTATATAAAAGGCGGCGAGATTGGAGGAGCGCTGTCGGCCGGCGCGGCGGTGTCACTTGCTGCGGACAAAATATATATGTCGCAGGACACCTGCCTCGGCGCAGCTACCATGATTACCGGCGAAGCCGAATCGATGAAGGAGGCCTATGGTGAGACGGTCGGCGAAAAATTCGATTCTGCATGGCGCGCAAGAATGGCGTCGTTGGCCGAGCAGAACAAACGGCCGGGCATACTTGCACGAGCCATGGTCGATAAGGATATCGAGGTTGTCGAGGTCAACAACGGCGACAGCCGGTTTTTCATAGACCCGGTCAATAAAAAGCCCGGGCAGAATCTTGTCAAAACCTGGAGCAGGAAAGGTTCGCTGCTGACATTAACGGCTGCCGAAGCAGTTGGCTGCGGTTTTGCCGAGTCGATAGTGTCGTCGCGTGAAGAATTGCTTCGCAGGGAAGAGGCCGCCGGGGCCGAAGTTGTTATCAATGATGACATTCAACGCGCCGGCGAAGAGCTAAGACGTGCACAGGGACAGGTCGCCCGGATACGAAAGTCCGTTGACTATGAGGTAAAAAAGGCTGAGGGTGGACTGTACCTGCCGGAGACGCTGAAGCTGCTGCGCGGCGCCAGGGCCGAGTTCAAGACGCTGCTGAACCTCGCACGCAAATATCCGGACCTGGGTCTCGACGTTACAGCGCTCGAAGATGAGCTTAATTCCATAGAAGCTACATACCGAAATATGAAAAGGAACGCGCGGAGGCAGTAATCCGCCGGGCGGAGGATATGAGATGAGTTTACGGCCGTGCTGCGTTCCCGTCCTGATGTTACTTTTGCTGTTAAGCCCTCTCTGTTCTGCAGACACCTTTACCAACAGAACTACCGGCCAGGTGCTCCACGGACACCGGACCAGTCAGGCCGACGGCGGCAACACTATAGTTTACACCGCTGAGAAAGGTTACATGCCGCTCAAACTTTCCGAGTGGGACATAGTAGCCGACCGGCTCGGCAGGAAAAACAGGGTGGTAATCATCGGTTTCGAAGAAGCGCTTTCTCTGCAGATAGTTTTTGAATCACTTGACGCTGCCATTGCAGGCGCCGCCGACCAGGGACCGCTTTTTATTCTCCTTGAGATGAACAGCCCCGGCGGACGGCCTGACTACGTCGAGAAGATATGCGACCGGTTGATTCGAACCGACTACTGTCCGGTTGTCGCTTTCGTAAAGACGGGTCCTCACGGCGGCGCGATAAGCGCCGCCGCCGCGATTGCGCTGGCCTGTGACAAAATCTACATGGCGCCCGATACCGTTATAGGGGCGGCGGCGATAGTTAGCCACTCTTATACTTATGACGGCGCGGCGCTGAGTATCGCCTGGCAGGAATATCTCGGCACACTTGCCCGCAGAGGCGGCAGGCCGGAATTGCTGGCCCGCGCCATGGTTGATAAGGATATCGAGGTTATAGAAGTCGTTGATAAAGGCGCTCGCCGCTTCATCGAGCCGGCCGACGCCGAACCCAACCAGACTGTCGTTCGTCTCTGGTCTCGGGGCGGTTCTTTGTTAACGTTGACAGCAGCCCAGGCCGTCCAGAGCGACATAGCCGAGGCGATTGCAATTGACAGGGCCGATATCCTGCGAAAACTGGACGCCGCCGGGGCCGAGGTCGTGGTCGACGACAGTGTTGCCGAGTCTGTACGAACGTTCAAAAAGGCCAGGCTCAAGTTCGGCAGGCTTCGTAACAGCCTCGACGGCCGGATAAAGAAAATCGAGCGAACGGACAACCTCAAAGAGGCGATAAATCTGCTTCGCCAAATTAGGGACGAATATAAGTCGTTGTTGTCGCTGGCTAAACGGTATCCTGACCTTTATCTTGACGTCGAGCTTATCGCCGAACAGCTCGATTCCGCGGTGGACTATTACCATCGTGCCAGGGATAAAAAGCGCACACTCGCCGGTGACGCCAATGAAAATGTGAATAACGACCATTAACAACACTCCTGTGACAATTCCCCACGCGGCAATGGCGGCTAAATCAAACCGTGCGGGACGTTTCTTTTTGCCAATTAAGTTGTTTCAACGCTTATCACAAAAAAGTTCGGGTTTTTTCTTGCACTCATCACCTGCGCGCGTCAGAATGCCTCCAGCGGTTTTTATTGACGTAACAAGGGCGTTTTTTCAACGTTTGCCAGGGTTGATGAGAACGCAAAATTGGGAGATAGAAAATGACGCGTTCACTTCCTAAAAGAATCGTAATAATAGCTGTTGTTGCCCTGTTGCCGTTCGCATCCTGCAACAGGAGCAGCCGAAGCCAGTCTTCCGAAATCTCCGACACGGCGCAGGACAAAGAAAAATCCGAATTGATGGGACAGATTGACCGCGACTTCGAAAATTCAAATGCTCATTACAAGCTCGGACAGCTTTATCAGAACGAAGGACGGTGGTCACAGGCCCAGTATGAGTATGAAAGGGCAATAAGCTTCGACCCCGCACATCGCAACGCACAGGCGGGAATGATTTATGTGCTCCAGGCTATGGGGGATAAAGAAAAAGCTGATACAACGGCGGACGTTTACATCAGCCATACGTCGGGCTCGGCGGAAGAATCCCTGCGACTGGCACTGGCGTTTCAGAAAGAAAAGCTCGATGATTTGGCGCTGCGGGCGTATCAGCAGGCCCTGCGGCTTGCGCCCAGCTCGGCAAAGGTGAATCGTCAAATAGGTTACTACTACCTGAGCAAGGGCGACAAGGTCCGGGCGAAAGAATACCTCTATCGGAGTTTTCAGCTTAACCGCAAGCAGCCCGACGTCGCCGGCGAGCTCGGCCGGCTCGGAGTGGATATCTCCGGTGCGAGAGCCGGAAGCGGCAAAAGCGTCGATAAGATTGTCACCGACGCCGACGAACAAA
>CAZFHM010000149.1:0-5847 GCA_964518825.1 uncultured Pirellulales bacterium | reverse complement strand
TTTGAGGTCTTCGACGATTTCGATAGTTTTTTCGACGGCGGTGTTAATCGGGACGGTGGTTTTTTCGGATTCACTCCGCAATTTGATTTCGACGTTGCCCTCGGCTACGGACTTTTTGCCGACGGTAACACGAACGGGGATACCGAGCAGGTCCGCGTCTTTGAACTTTACACCGCCTCGCAGGTCCCTGTCGTCCCAAAGCACATCGATGCCTTCGAGTTTCAGCGCGCTGTATATTTCCTCAGCGACTGAGGCCACTTTTTCGTCGTCCTGATTTACGCTGGTGACGAGCACCTCGAACGGTGCGATACTAATCGGCCAAATGATGCCGTTGTCGTCGTTTCCGGTTTCGATGGCTGAGGCAACGATGCGATTTATACCGATGCCGTAACAGCCCATTGTGCAGATTTGCTCTTTGCCGTTTTCGTCGAGGAATTTGCAGTTGAGTTTTGAAGTGTACTTTCTGCCGAGTTTGAAGACCTGGCCTACCTCGATGCCTCTTTTGAATAAAAGCTTTTTGCCTTGATATGAATCGCCTTCGACAGCGTTGCGGATGTCGGCGACGATTACACTATCACCTTCGAGAGGAAAATCCCTGCCGGGGACGACGTTTCTGGTGTGGTAGTCGGTTTTGTTTGCGCCGGTGACGCCTACGGCCATCGCGGCAACTGCGTGGTCGATAATTATTTTGTCGACTTTATTGGCGAGCCCAACGGGACCGGCAAAGCCGACATTAGCGCCGGTGACTTTTTTGATAGTCGCTTCATCAGCTAAATCGTTTTTCGCGCCGCCCAGTATCTGCGTAAGTTTTTCAGGGTTTAGTTCATGGTCGCCGCGAACAAGTGCTGCGATGGGGCCTTGGTCGGTGCTGTAAATGAGTGTTTTTATCATATCGGCGGGCCGGGTTTTCAAAAAGGCACAGACAGCTTCGATTGAGCCGACATTCGGAGTATGGACGTTTTCAATTGGTGGAATTTCGTTATTGGTTTGCTGTCTTTCCAGCGGGTCGACGGGTGCCTTTTCGATGTTGGCTGCGTATGAGTTGTCCTCGGTATAGACGATAACATCTTCGCCGTATTCACAGGGGATTGTGAACTGGTGCGAGCCGGAGCCGCCCATCTCGCCGGACTCGGCTTCGACGATTACGTATTCGAGGCCGCAGCGTTTGAAGATGCGCTGGTAGGTTCTGTACATATTCCAGTATTCTTTATCGAGCGATTCGTCGGAGGCGTGGAAGCTGTAGGCGTCTTTCATTATGAATTCACGGCTTCGCAGGACGCCGAATCGCGGGCGAAATTCGTCGCGGAATTTGAAGCTGATTTGATAGATGTTAAAGGGCAGTTGTTTGTACGAGCTTATTTCATTGGCGGCGACGGATGTGACGACTTCTTCGGCGGTCGGGGCAATGACGTTGAAATGGTCGTGTCGGTCTTTGAATTTGGCCATAGTTTCGCCGTAGTCAACGTCCCTGCCGGTCTGCTGCCACAGTTCGATTGGCTGAACGGCGGGCATGAGGATTTCCTGTGCGCCGGCGGCGTTCATCTCCTGGCGGACGATGTTTATGACCTTTTGCAGGCAGCGAAAGCCCAGCGGCAGGTATGTATATGTGCCGCTGGCGAGCTTTCTGGTCAGGCCTGCACGGACCATAAGCCGATGACTGGGAATTTCCGCGTCGGCGGGGACTTCCTTTACGGTGGGTATGAGCATTTTGCTGTATCGCATGACTGATTCCTGTTTAACACCAAGACAGATTAAGGGGATGTTATAATCTAAAGAAGTGGTGTTTTCAAGAGTAAAGGCGGTATAGGTTAAGGGCAGCGGCGGGCAAAGGCTTCAGGACTTGTCGCGGTCGTTATCTTCGTCGCCTTCGTCATCTCCCATCATGGCGATTTGCTCATCGAGCTGTTCCATGACCTCGTCAAGCTCGTCTTCTTCGGACTTTTCTTCGTCTTCGTCCTTGTCGTCTTCTTCGCGGTTCGGCTCATTCTCGTCGTAGTGTTCCCTGAAGCTGTCGTCGACGTCCGGGGCCTCGACCAGGCCTTTTTCGAGAAGCTCTTTATACTCGATGCAGTAGCGTGCCCAGGGGATTGCTTCGAGGCGTGTTTTCGGTATTGGTTCTCCACTTCCTTCGCAGATGCCGTATGTTTTCCTGTCGATGCGAACCATGGCGGCGTCAATCTCAGCGAGCAGCTTGACTTCCTCGTCCATCAGGCCGAGCGTGTTTTCGAGCTCATAATTATCACTGCCCGCATCGGCCATATGGAACGGCACATTTGACAGGTCGCTTCTCTCCTTTTTGAGGGTTTCCTCTTTCATATGATTGACGTCACCGAGGATTTCTGCGCGTTTCTGGAGCAGGAGCCGCTCGAATTTCTTCAAATCCGCAGCTTTCAGGTGTGTTTTTTTTACCGGTTTTTTCTTTTTCTTTGCCATAAGTTTCCTGACCGGCTCGGAGCCGGAATAAAGAGCCCGCAGATTATATACGTGAGCAGACGAAATACAACGAAAAAATTTTTACTCTAAGAAGGTGTTTTTTGACAGAGTTCTTCGGCAATTTAGCCGGTCGGGTTAGCCAAAAAAATCGCCAAAAATTATATTGCAGCCGTTATCACGTTGAATAAGCTGGCGGTGGTCTTATAATTGACCGGTTACAGCAGCTTAACTATTACAGTAAGACGGCGGGCCTGACAGCGGCTGAAGTGATAATGGACTCAATTAAAAAATCCAATAAGGGCAAAAAACTGACGCGAGGGGCGAGGCTCCGCAAATATCGGCTGGCAGCGACCCTTGGCAAAGGCGGCAGCAGCGAGGTATGGAAGGCCCGCGACAGTGTAGAGGGGATATGGGTCGCACTGAAGATTCCGCTTCTCGAAACGAACGGCCAGCGCGATAACAAGGCGATGCTCAAGGAGATTCGGCTGGTCAGCAGCCTGCGGCATGAGCATATCATGCCGGTCAAAAACGCGGATATTATCAACGGGCACATCGTTCTGGCGACGGAACTGTCGGCAGGTACGCTCGAAGACCGCAGCCGGCCGATGAGCGTGCGCAAGGCAATATCGATTATTTTCCAGGTCCTCGACGGGCTGGCGTATGCGCATCGTAAAAAACTGGTGCACTGCGATGTGACGCCGGGCAATATATTCCTTCTGCCGGACGGTCGTGCGGCGCTGGGCGACTTCGGAATCAGTATGCAGGTCAAGGGACGAATCGTGACCAGCGATGTTTACGGCACGCCGGGCTATATCGCACCTGAGCAGGCGTACGGCAAGCCCACCTTCCGCAGCGACTGCTTTGCAGTTGCGCTGATACTGTATGAGTATATCACCGGCTATCTTCCCCGCTGGCCGTTCCGCTGGCCTCCGCGGGGCTGTAAGCGACTGCGGGACAAGACCAGTGCGGAGTTCGTGAAGTTCATGAAAAAAGCCCTGGAGGTCGACCCTGAAAAGCGATTTGCCGACGCCGGGCAGATGCTGGAAGCACTACTGGCGGCGACGCCTGAGAGATTAAAGCCTGCAAAACATTCCAAGGGTTCCAGAAAAAGAGTCGACTGGCAGAAAATTCGGCGTCAGGCCTATCTGAAAAAATACGGAAGGATTCTTGGAACGGGTTTCGAGTGTGTGCATTGCGGTGAGCCCGTAACTGAGAGTATGCGGATTTGCCCGTGGTGCGGCAGTGAGAAGAACCGGTTTGATAAGCGCAGCACGTATAAACGTTTCTGCCCGGATTGCCATAAGGGGATTTTGCCGGAATGGCGGTACTGCCCGTGGTGCTACGGGGCGGGGTTCAAATCGCCAGGCAAGAGCAGAACAAGAGGAGTTCGCTATCACGGCAAGTGCAGGCATTGCGGCGGCAGGCTGATGCGGTTTATGCGGTACTGCCCGTGGTGCCGGCGAAAGGTGCACAGGCCCTGGCGAGTATCGCTATTGCCGGAAAAATGCAGTAAATGCCGCTGGCCCGTCGATACAACTTACTGGATATATTGTCCGTGGTGCAGACAAAAACTCGTTTGACGGCAAGTAGAGCAGGTACACAATGGCCAGGGCTGAATCGGACTATTCTTCAAAAGATACGCCGACGCGATGGGCGTGTGTCAGCGACAAAGGCAAGGTCAGGGGCGAAAACGAAGATGCTTATCTGATTGACGAAGAGCACGGGCTCTTTATCGTCTCGGACGGGATGGGCGGTCACGACGAGGGAGCGAGGGCGTCGCAGGTGGTGATTGAGACGCTGCCTTTGATTTTGGGTGAGAAGCTCGAAAGATTGAAATCGAAAAACAGCCGGTCTATCCGAAGAGAAATCAAAAGAAGCATATCGGAACTGAACAAAAAGGTCATAGCCGAAGGGTCAAACGGCCACGGGAACATGGGGGCGACGGTAGTAATGGCGCTGGAGCACAATGACAGGCTGTATATTGCCAATGTCGGTGACAGTCGGGCGTATCTTTTTCGCAGTAATCGCCTGCGTCAGTTAACGGTGGACCATTCCATTGTCGCCGAGCTGGTAGAGGCCGGACACATCGAACCGGACGAGGCCCGCAATCATCCGCAGCAGCATGTCATCACACAGTGCGTGGGGATTGACGCAGATATCAAACCGCTTGTGCGAAGCATTGCCGTAAAGAAAGATGACAAGCTATTGTTGTGCAGTGACGGGCTGACAGTGGTTGTGCCGGACAAAAAAATCAGGCAGATTATTAAAAGCCATACCGAGCCGCAATCTCTATGCAAGGAACTCACAGCAGCAGCCAACGAGACCGGAGGACCCGACAATATTACGGTTCTGGTTTTGAATATAGACTAATAAACCATCGGCGAGACGATACCACAGCCGGGCCTGGAAGTAGCACATTTTTGCTGCTTGCAGGACACCCGGCAAAACCGTATTATTCACAAGTACCTCAAAACAGGTTGATACGGAGACGGTTATGGCACATATATTCATCAACGAGATTGAGGCCGGGCAGGCTATAGACGACGTGTATCTGATAAGAGAGCCGATTCTGCGGAGTACGGCCAAGGGAGACCTGTATATAGCTATGTACCTGTGCGATAAGACCGGCCGACTCAACGGAAGGATGTGGCAGGCGAGTGAGCAGATGTATAAGCTGCTGCCCAAGCCCGGATTCATACACATTAACGGACGAAGTGAGCTGTACCAGAATAACCTGCAAATCGTTGTCAATAACGTTGGGGTGGTCGAACCGGGCCAGGTTGACCTCGACGATTTTCTGGCCCATACGGAAAAGGATGTTGATGAACTGTTTGCTGAAATAAAACAGATACTCGGCGCGGTAAACAATGCGCAATTAAAGGCCCTTCTGCAGGGATTTCTGTCGGACGAGGCTTTGATGGCAAAGTTCCGCAGGGCCCCCGCCGCAATCAAGCTGCATCATAGTTATCTGGGCGGTCTGATTGAGCATACGCACAACGCGCTGAGGGTGGCACAGGCAGTATTACCTTTTTATCCGGAGGTGCAGTCGGACCTTGTATTGGCTGGTCTGTTTCTGCACGATATCGGCAAGACCGAAGAGCTGTCTTACGAGATGGCATTCGAATATACCGATTCGGGACAGCTTATCGGCCATATCGGCAAAGCCCTGTTAATGATTAATAAGAAAGCGGATGCACTGGCGACCGGAGGAACAAAAATCGACCAGGAGATTCTCGATGCGCTCGGTCATATCGTTTTAAGTCATCACGGCCAGTATGAATTCGGTTCGCCGAAGCTGCCGGCTACGGCGGAGGCATTCATGGTCGGCTATATAGACGATATGGATGCAAAGATTAAGCAGGTCAGACAGGCTATCGACAATGAGCTGAGCGATTCGAGCTGGACGGCGTGGCA
>CAZFHM010000148.1:0-5876 GCA_964518825.1 uncultured Pirellulales bacterium | reverse complement strand
ATTCGAACCGACAACCACTGGTTTACAAAACCAGAGCTCTACCATTGAGCTACGCTGGCGACTACTACGGATACTAATCAAAAAAGACCGCCCAGTCAACCGGACGGTTTTAGGGACAACATGGCAAAACGCGACAAGCTTGTTCGTTTACACGGGCACAATGACAGGCTAAAATCCGTGGCTGATAACAAATCTTTAAGGAACAGGCCATGGAATACGCTGTAGGCGGGGCAGGCAGAATCATCGCGGCGAGACTGTGTGAAGGCGAGGACTTGTACGAATGTATCGAGAACATCGCCGAAAGGGAAAAGATTGATTGTGCTGCGGTTTTTATAACCGGAGGGCTTAGAAAGGCCAATGTAGTTGTCGGGCCGAAACAGGAAAAACCGAAGATTGTCGGAAATTTCAGGGAATTTGACGGACCAGGCGAGGTACTCGGCGTCGGAACGCTTTACCGCGATGATGAGGGGCCGAAGCTGCATATCCACACGGCTATCGGCAAGGGTAACGAAAGCATCGTAGGCTGTCCCCGAGGCGGGGCGAATATATTTTTGATTTTGGAAGTTACGATTATCGAAATTACGGGAATTGAAGCCGGCCGAAAGTTCGACCCCAAAAGCGGCCTTAATCTTCTGAAATTCGGCGACGGTTAAAATAAACCACAACCAGTGCCGGATATCGAGAGAGTTCCCCCAAAAAGAACCTCGAATTACACAATTGTAATTTCTTGCAGACCGACTACAATTTTGTTACTATAAGCAGCCTGATACCTTAAGGAAGCAGTCATGAAAGCAAGGCCGAACAAGGAATTCTCGCTCCTCAGTGATATAGCCACCGCCTTTGCCGAGTCACTCGACCTGGAGCGGACCCTCAAGTCAATGCTCAAGCTGCTTGACACGCACTTGAAGCTTCGCAGGGGCACTATTACACTTCTCGACCCTGACGCCGAAACAATCAATATCAGGGTGGCTCACGGCCTTAGTGAAAAATCGATGAGCAGGGGGACTTACCGAATCGGAGAAGGTATCACCGGCACTGTGGTCCAAAGCGGTGAGCAGATTGTAGTGCCTGATATCTTAAAAGACCCTCGATTTCTGCACCGGACTCGGTCGCTCAAGAATAGCGAGGGTAAGAAAACAGCCTTTTTCTGCGTCCCGATTAAGCTCGAAGCCAACACTATCGGAACACTGAGCGTTGACAGGGAAACAACGCAAACAGAAGACTTCGAAGCGGACATACGATTGTTAAACGTTATCGCGACGATGGTCGCACAGGCCGCAAAGCTTAATAAACTCCTCGAGTCGGACCGTAAACGCTGGCGGGATGAAAACCTTCGGCTGCGACAGGAGCTCAAATCGCAATTTAACGTACACAACATGGTCGGCACCAGCAACGCCATAAAAGAGGTCTATCGCCTGATTGAGCAGGTCGCCGATAGCAACGCAACCGTTGTCATTCGCGGAGAAAGCGGAACCGGAAAAGACCTCGTTGCCCACGCAATTCACTATACAAGTCCGCGCGCGACCAAGCCTTTTATTAAAGTCAACTGTACCGCCCTGCCCGATTCACTTCTTGAAAGTGAATTATTCGGCCATGAAAAAGGCGCCTTTACGGGAGCTACAGAACGCAAAATCGGCAGATTCGAAAAGGCTAGCGGCGGAACAATTTTCCTCGATGAAATCGGCGATTTCTCAATGAACCTTCAGGTCAAACTGCTGCGGGTAATACAGTTCAAAGAATTCGAAAGGGTCGGAGGAACCGAAAGCATAAAAACCAACGTGCGTATTATCGTCGCGACAAATAAGGACCTCGAAAAACAAATCAGCCAAGGCCTTTTCAGAGAGGATTTATATTACCGTATTAACGTTTTTCCGATTTTCCTGCCGCCCCTGCGCGAGAGAAAAGACGATATAATGCTGCTTGCCGATTTCTTCCTCGAAAAAATTGCCGCAGACAACGGCAAGAAAATTTCGCGCATATCCACCCCGGCAATAGAGATGCTGACCAGCTACCACTGGCCGGGCAACGTCCGCGAGCTTGAAAACTGCATCGAAAGGGCTGTCCTGCTTTGCGACGGGCAGGTCATACGCTCGGAGCATCTGCCGCCTTCGCTTCAGATGATAAGAAAAACCGAGACCGTCGGTGGAAGTTCATTCGACGCAATTATCGCCAATAAGGAAAGAGAGCTCATCGTCGATGCTCTCAAAAAAACTGGAGGCCACCAAAGAAAAGCCGCGACCGAGCTCGGCCTGACAGAACGCATCCTCGGCTACAAAATCAAAAAATACGGCATTTTACCTAAGCTGCTTTCGTGAATGTCACTACATTATTGTAGACGTCTTGATATTGAATCACATTTTTGTAGTGCGATTATCTGTCTTTAGCAAATCCCTTGTCCTCTTTAACTGCCTTTTTCATAACCACTTATAGTCAAACCTCGTCGTGTTCTGAACTTTTGGCACGGGGATTGCCATGGCTAAGGGCACTGTGTGTTAATTTGTGTTTTCATTGAAAAGGTGGTGCATTATGGGAAAGAGAGTTTTGTGCGCAGGTGTTGTATTGTTGCTATCTGCCGCTGCGGCAGCGGCTGAGGATGACGCCATAGGTGTCGAGATAACAGCCGACTTCTACGGTAAGTATATCTAGCGGGGACAAAATCTCAGTGACGACCCGGTTTTTCAGCCGGGGCTAAGTCTGAGCTGGGGAAAATTCACGGCCGGGTTCTGGGGCAATATGGATTTGACCAATATCACCGGCAACAGCGGCGACTTTTCGGAGGTCGATTATTCTCTCGACTTCTCGGATGATTTCCCGGGCATTAAAGGGCTCAGCTATTCGGTCGGTGTGATTTACTATGATTTCCCCGGGACCGCTGTACCCGATACTACGGAAGTCTATTGGGGACTTGGTTTCGACTTGCCGCTCAGCCCAACTATTACTGTCTATCACGACCTCGATGAGGCCGAGGGCACGTATGTAAATTTAGGATTCAGCCATAGTATAGAAGAAATTGCAAAGCTGGGTGATGCGCCTGTCGGAATGGAAATCGGCGCTGGCCTCGGCTGGGCAAGCGGCTCATATAACAAATATTATTGGGGCACTGAACAGAGCAAGATGCAGGACCTGACGTTTTCGGTCGCCTTTCCCGTGGAACTTATCGGCTGGACGGTTACCCCGAGTCTTAATTACGTGACACTCCTCAGCGACGACATTCGCAGTACCGATGCCTACAGCACGGACAGCGATTACTTCTTCGCCGGCGTTAGTATGTCAAAAGGCTTTTAATGTGTTAAACGGCTGGATGAAAAAAATACATAAATGTAGATTGGCTTTGATGACAATGCAAAAATGTAGAAAAGCAATTTTGGCTGCAGTAGGCTGGAGATGCGTTAACCTCTTATATATAAATTAGTTATGTCAATTCGAGGTTTTTGTCGGATTTTGGCACGAGTGTTGCCAATATAACACGGCGGTAAGAAATGACGGTTAGTTTTTTCGGGAGCTTAGAAAGTGGTGCAAAAAAGAACAAACATATTTACGTTTGCCTTTACGCGAGTACTGATAGTGTTGTTTGTGCTTTCGGCCGGCAGCGGAATAGTGTACGCCTCAGAGGGGGATATTGACATCGCCTCGCTCAAACAGGGCCTTGATACGGTCTGGGTTTTGATTGCGGCGTTTCTGGTGTTCTTTATGCAGGCCGGGTTCGGTATGGTCGAGGCCGGTTTTATCCGCGCAAAGAACACCTGCAACATCCTGACCAAAAACTTTCTTGATTTCTGCATGGCGTCGCTGGCCTTTTTTTTAGTCGGCTATGCCCTGATGTTCGGCGACGGTAACGCGTTCTGCGGAACGCAAGGCTGGGCCCTTGCAGGTCTGGGTGATAAAACGGTCAGTGGTATTCCGGTCTATGCCTTCTGGCTCTTCCAGGCGGCGTTTTGCGGAGCGGCAGCGACAATCGTGGCAGGTGGTATGGCTGAACGTATGAAATTTGTCGGTTATCTTATTTATTCATTTTTGATAAGCGCGCTGGTTTATCCAATCATCGGGCACTGGGCCTGGGGCGGCGGCTGGTTGGCAGGTATGGGATTTTTTGATTTTGCCGGCTCGACGGTCGTTCATACTACCGGCGGAATGGCGGCCCTTGTCGGGACGATAATCCTTCGTCCCCGCGAGGGTAAATACTCTATAGACGGTAAGCCGCGTGCGATTCCAGCACACAGTATCCCGCTGGCGTCTTTAGGTGTGTTCATATTGTGGTTCGGGTGGTTCGGCTTTAATCCGGGCTCTACGCTCGGTGTTAATAACGGCGGGTTTGACATCGGCAGGGTCGCAATCAACACAAATCTTGCGGCAGCACTGGGCGGTATAGCAGCGATGCTGACCGTATGGAAGCGGTTCGGCAAGCCGGATTTGTCAATGGCGATGAACGGTGCGCTGGCTGGCCTGGTGGCCATAACCGCGCCGTGTGCGTGTGTCGAGCCTTGGGCGGCGATAGTCATCGGCGCGGCAGCCGGAGTAATAGTTGTGCTCGGTGTCGAGCTTTTAGATAAGCTACAAGTTGATGACCCGGTCGGGGCGGTACCGGTACACGGTATGTGCGGAATTTGGGGGACGCTCGCGGTCGGAATATTCGGCAGGGCGTCACTGGGTCTGGCTAATGAGGGCTTTATCTACGGCGGAAACCCGATGCAGATCGGCATTCAAATGGTCGGCTCGGTCGCGACGATTATCTTTGTCGTCGTTTGTATGGGTATTGTTTTTAAGCTGATTGATGTTACGATAGGTCTGCGAGTCAGCAGAGAAGAGGAATTAAGAGGTCTGGATATCGGCGAGCACGGGATGGAAGCATACGGCGGCTTCCAGATATTCAGTACAAGCTAAAACAGGGTATAGGATTCAGGGTACAGGATTCAGTAAAATGAAACTGATAATAGCATATATTCAGCCGCATAAGTTGAGTGATGTAAAACAAGCGCTGTACAAAGCCGAGGTTTTTAAGGTGTCGGTGACTAACTCGCTCGGCTGCGGTGCTCAGAAAGGTTATCACGAAAGTTACCGAGGCGTCACCTTTGACGTGAACCTGCTCAAGAAGGTCAGGCTCGAAATAGCGGTTAATGAGGACTTCGTTGAAAAAACTATTAACGCGATTATCGAAGGTGCGCGGACGGGAACAATCGGTGACGGAAAGATATTTGTTCTGGACCTGCCCGAATGCATACGCATACGAACAGGAGAAAAAGGAAAACCCGCCATAGGGTAAGAGCCTGTTCGAATGCCTCCGCGGCAGTGAGGCCATCGGATAATGTTTGTTTGCGTATGACCGGGCATCACATTAGGTGTTCCGGTTCAGGCGGGCTCTGAGCCACGGCTGCCAGAGCCCCCATTTTAACACAAAAAACTACAATAACGTAGATATTTTTTGGAGTTTATACAAAAATGTAGATTTATTCTCTGCTGACTGTCTGCTTTTGGCGAGCGTAATTCAAGTATTTGCAAGGAGTTATGTAAATAAGGCTTGCGGACGGCCGAGCTGGCACGTCATTTGCGAAGGTTCTGAGTGCAGCCGTTTTACGTGAGCACGAAGAGAATTGTTTATAAACGCTCGTCCGGGAGTGCAGACAAATGAAAAGAACGCTGTCTATAACGATAGTATTCATATTGACCGCAGGGACGATATTTTGCGAAACAGCGTCAGCAGACGAAGCAGGTTCTTTGGCAAGTCAAAATCCGACAATCGACACCGGCGACACGGCGTGGGTGTTGATATCCGCCGCTCTGGTTATGCTCATGACGCCGGGGCTGGCGTTTTTCTACGGAGGATTGGTTCGCCGTAAGAATATGCTGTCGGTGCTGATGCAATGCTTCATGATTCTGTG
>CAZFHM010000147.1:0-5904 GCA_964518825.1 uncultured Pirellulales bacterium | reverse complement strand
TGGTGCAGCTCGAAGTGATTGACCCTCGGCCGTTCACCGACGAAGAGGCCGACGCCATGCGCTACGGCCTGAGGCGAATACCCATGAGTCAGGAAGAAAGTTTCATCTTCGGCATGGTCGTGCAAACGCCCTTCGGCGCCACCAAAAACATCCCGCTCTTCTCACCGGACCGGCAGAACTTCGTCGAGTACGACATCAGCTATTTGATTGACACCGCCACCAGGCGACAAAAGAAAAACGTCGGCGTACTTAGCTCACTGCCCGTCATGGGCGAAGTCAGCGAATATATGGCACGAATGATGGCGATGCAGGGCCGCCAGCCGCAGAGCTCCTGGACAATCGTCGAGCAGCTCCGCACAAAATATAACGTAAAGCAAATCGAATCCCAGACCGACGCTATCGAGGGCGTCGATATCCTGCTCGTAATTCACCCCAAGGACCTGCCCGAACAAACCTTATTTGCTATCGACCAGTTCGTTCTTAAAGGCGGACGCCTTATCGTATTCGTCGACCCCTACTGCCTCGCCGACCGGCCCCGGCAGCAGACTATGATGCAGGCCGATGTGGGCAGCGGCTCGAACCTCGATATACTGATGAAAAACTGGGGCCTGAAGATGCCCAATATGACCTTCGCCGGCGACAGGAAGCTGGCCCTAACCGCAGCCCCGGACAACAGACCCGAAAAAATCATCGCTTTCCTCGGATTGACCAAAGCGGATGAATGCTTCAATAAAGACAGCGTAATTACCGCCGAACTCAACGAAATCAGATTAATCTTCGCCGGTGCCCTGCAGCAAACTGCCCTGCCCGAAGGCAATGACATCAGCATCGAACGAACACCTCTTATAAGTACAACATCCCGCGGCAACACATGGACGGTCGACAACCCCTATGAGCTTTTGGCCCTCAACCCCTCGCGATTGATGGAAAAATTCTTCGACGGCGCCGAGCCGGTTCACATGGCCTATCTCGTCAGCGGACGATTCGCCTCAGCCTTTCCCGAAGGCATTAAAATTAAAAACGAATCCGACCCCAACGCCAAACCGGATTTAGTAACCGGCCTGACCGTCTCAAAAGAAGATTCACAGATTGTCGTCTTCAGTGACGTCGATTTCATAACGGACGACATGGCTTACGATAACACGTTCTTCGGCAAAATTGCTTTGGGCGACAACGCAAACATCGTTCTCAATGCAATAGACAGTCTCGGCGGCTCAGCCGACCTGGTCGCCGTAAGGTCGCGAGGCACCATTACACGAAATTTCGAGGTCGTCGACCAAATCGAAGCCGAAGCAGAAAAATCAGTGACGCAGCAGGAACAGGCCATCAACGCCGAAATTGCCGCGTATCGACGCGAGCTTGAGAAAATCCTCAGCACCGCAAAACAGGGCCAGGAGGAAATCATCGGCAGTTCGATTCTGCAGAAAAGGGCCGAGCTGGAGGTCGAAATTCGCGAAGCAGAAAAACGCCTGCGACAGGTCAGGCGGGACGCATATCAGGGAATCGAGAATCTCGGCGACAAACTGCGAAATCTCAACACCCTGCCAGGCCCCATTCTCATTCTGCTCGTCGCTGTGATTCTCGGCATATACAGAAGCACAAGAAAAAGACACTACGTCAGAGGCGGCAGTGACAGTTAGTCGAACTTTCTAACGGAGCTTTCCATAATGAGTAACAAAAAGCTTTCTCAACTCGCCGTAGCAGCGGCAATAGCCCTTATCGCAGCCGTTGCCGTGAACTATATCACTAATCGACCCAAACAGGCCCCGCACAGCAGAACCTATCTTATCCAGGGACTCGACCCCAGCATGGTGGCGGGTATCCTTATAAGCGCAAACAACGATTCCATTAATCTCCAGCGCCGCGGAACAACTTTTGTCGTCGCCGAAAAGGACAATTACCCCGCGACAACCGAACGGATTAACGAACTGTTCACCGAAGTGCTGGACATAAAAACAAAAGAGCTGATTACTGATAAATCCGAAAACCATCCCGGCCTCGAAGTCACCGAAGACAAAGCCGGGGACATCGTTCGGTTTTTCGACAAAGACGCCAATACGATTACCGGTGTGGTTATAGGAAAACGTATCGAAAGCGACGACGCCTACGTCCGCCTGGCCGATTCTGACCGGGTTTACCTGTGCGAAAACGTGCCCCAGGTCCGTACCAACGCCATGGACTACATCGACCAGCAGCTTATCTCTGTAAAACGGGAAAATATAATCAGCGTGACAGTCACCGACGTCAACGGCCTTACCTACACCATCGAATCCGAACCCAACAGCAGCGAGTTCAAGCTCGCCGGCGGCTCACCTCAGGGCAAAAAGTTAAGTCACCGTGCAAAGTCGGTATTCGACGCCCTTGTCTCTCTGCGATTCGACGACGTCTTCGGCGCGGGCTCCGAACCGAACAACCTGACCTTTAACCGTACCTACATATGCAGGCTGAATGACTCAACCGAATACATCCTCAAGCTCGCAAAGACAAAACGCAAAACTTACATCACCTGCAGCGCGATATTCACCGATACCGAAGAAATACTTCTCGATAGAAGGGATTCGGACGAACAGCTGAAGAAAAAAGAGGTAAAGCTGCTGGCCCGAGACGCCGTTGGAAAATTCAACGCAACCTGCAAAGCCTGGGTCTACGAAATACCGTCGTGGAAAGCTGAAAACCTCACCAAACCGCTCGACGATATTCTCGAAGACATCAAAAAAGAAGAAACCAAAAATTCAGAAGAATGATTCGGATTTTTTTGATTTTTAATCTTTGCCTTTTCTTTCAATATCTTTGAGCAAAACATTCGCCGGCGATTTCTTGATTTCCTCTGCAAATGTTGAAAGGCAGTCTGAAAGTTTTTTAAGCCCGTGCGTCTCGGCGACAGGTATATCATTTTTGCCGCTTTCTTCCATCGACCTGACCACATACTCCACTGAAATCATCGAGACATCGACAGCCGGCTGATACGCATCTTCCTTGCCCTCGCTGCTCCTCACCTCTGACAGCACGCCGGCCTTGACTAATTCGAACAACTGCTGCCTTACAAGGCGAATCGGGATTTCCAGCTTATGTGCAACCTCTGCCGAGCTGCGAGGCTTTTGAGCCGTGCAAAAATCCTTCACTAGTGCGTGCGTAATTTCAAGCGAAATCAGTTTCTTAAATGAATAGCTCGTCTGCAGGCAGTCCGGCTCGAACTCGTACGTCTCTACATTCTGATGTGCAAACGAAAGCTCCGCGCCGAACAAAACTACCAGCCAGCTAAGATATACCCACAGCAGGAACAACGGCAGCGCCGCGAAACTACCGTAGATTGCACCGTACCTGGCCGCGCCGATTTGAGAAGCGATATAGCCCCACTGGACCAGTTGAAATATAGTTCCTCCGATAATCCCCGCAAACAGAGCGGACCTGAAATGGACTTTTGTGTTCGGTATGAACATGTAAACGAACGTAAACACCAGCCAGATAGCGCAGTAAGGCAGCAGCCATATTATAAAGACCACTAAAGGGCCGAGGAAACCGAGAACAGGGTAAGCACCTGCCGCATCCTGCAGCCTGCTGCTTACGATGACCGTCATACTGCTGGAAACCACCAGCATAAAAGGGCAAAGCAGCACCAAAAACAGATAGTCACTTAACCGCCTTGAAAAACTCCTTGGCTTTTTTACTCCCCATATCGTATTAATCGAATTCTCAACGTTGCCTAATAATCTCAGCACAGCAAGCAGCAGGAAAATCACACCGACCCCGGCGATAAAACCGCCGTTGGCGTTCGACAGCAGCGTATTGGCGAAGGTAATTATCTTATCCGCCACATCTTCCTGGCCATACAGCCATCCCCTCACCCGTTCATCGAGAAGTTTCTCGTATCCGAACCCCTTTGCGATACCAAACAGAAGCGCGATAATCGGAACTATCGTAAGCAATGTAAAATAAGTCAAAGCAGACGCGCGGAACTTGCACTGGTCCTCGATAAATCCGCGGATGGACAAAAGAAAGGTGCGAAGCTGCTTAAACAAAAATGATTTCGAACGAGGCAGCTTGTTCAGACGCAATCGCCATATCTCGGTCGTCAGAAAATGCGTTATCTTCGACAGCATAATTACCTGCTCCTTAATGTATACATCCCTGCTTTGTCCCCTCAGATTATCCTTTGAACCGACAACCCCGTCAAACACTTAATTACCATCCCGGCCGAAGCAAAAAATCTTTGTGGTTATAGCCGGCTTATAATAAGCCCTTGCAGACAACAACAAAAGGCGTCATAATTACGGCTGTAACGGCGTCTGAATCCCAAAATATTAAAAGTTTTAATTTTAGCTGACTTTCCCGGCCGGATGGAGCGTTTCGTGTAATGGGCGGAAAAATTAAAAAAAAGCTGATAATATTCGTATCGGGCTTTGGCTTAATTGCATTGGCGCTCTTTGCTGTGTCACTTTATATATTGAGCAAACCATTAAAAAGCAAAGTTGTTCGAATCCATGACGTGGCACATAGAAAAACGATACTGCTCAAAAATGCCCCGGATACATTTACTACTCACATTTCTCTGTTTATCACCGGCCACCTGGATGGAACTGCAATGATACACCAGTGCCGTGTAACCGGTAAAAAGGACACAACTTACTACATTAAAGAAGGAGACGTATGTTTTAAAATATCGAGAGATTGGTATGAAAATGAATGTATAATCGAATATGAACCAATTAACGTTGCATCCGGCGAATTAACAATAGAATACAGCTTCGGCTTTCTGGACTCGCAATGCGAAAATACAACTGCACCGGACACCGTACCCCGTCTTTTCGACGAAATAAGAGCCGGAAACCTTGAACAGGTAAAATCTCTGCTGGCAGAAACGCCGCAGCTGCTCAATGCATACTATGAAGGCGTTAATCCTTTACACCTTGCGACCATATACGGACACAAGGAGCTATCCGAATTCCTGATTAACAACGGCCTTGAAGTAAATGATAAGACGGCTTATGGCAGTTATACTGCATTGCATATGGCGGCCGCGCATGGGCACACCGACCTGGCCAAATTCCTGGTCGATAATGGAGCTGATGTAAACGCACTGGACTATTCCTGCCAAACCCCTCTATACCTGGCGGCCGACAGAGGACACATAGAAATCGTTGATTTTCTCATCTCGAAAAAAGCGGACATGGAAACTGTCGAGAAAACTTTTGGCTGGACTCCACTCCATGTAGCCGCCATTCGCGGACATCATCAGATAGTAGAGCTGCTTCTATCCAACGGCGTAAACGTCAATACCGGGGACAATAAGGGCAGAACAGCTCTCGACCTGGCCCTTGATAATCACCGTCAGGAGATGGCTGACCTGCTGATAAAATATATGGACTCATCCGAGTAAGACGCCATACCTACCGTCGAAAGGCGTCCATCAGTTGTGTAAACTCATCGAACAGATAGCTCGAATCGTGCGGCCCAGGCGACGCCTCCGGATGATACTGAACACAAAACGCCGGAACATTCCTGCAGCGGAAACCCTCCAGCGTATTATCGTTGAGATTCATATGCGTTATCTCGACGTCCTTATCTCTTAACGAATCTATATCGACGCAAAACCCGTGGTTCTGACTTGTAATTTCTATCGCACCTGTCCTGAGGTTCTTGACCGGATGATTCGCGCCGTGATGCCCGAACTTCAGCTTATAACTGCTGCCCCCGAGCGCAAGACCGAGAAGCTGATGCCCTAAACAAATCCCGAAAACCGGCACCTTGCCAAGCAGACCTCGTATAGCATCGATTGCATACGACACCGGCCCGGGGTCGCCAGGCCCGTTACTCAAGAAAACTCCGTCAGGCTTCTGCTGCAAAATCTCCTTAGCCGTCGATTGCCCCGGCAGCACAATCACCTCACAACCGTGCGACCGCAGC
>CAZFHM010000146.1:0-5931 GCA_964518825.1 uncultured Pirellulales bacterium | reverse complement strand
AGGTCAGACAGGCTATCGACAATGAGCTGAGCGATTCGAGCTGGACGGCGTGGCAAGGCGCGCTGCAGACGCGGATATACAAAGGTCAAATCGAACAGGATTGACTCGAACGGGAAGCGACGGGTGAGTCCGGGTTTTCCGGAAGATGACGCCTGATGGCGATTCCTGAAAAACGCCATTCGTCGGCGAACTTCTCGCGAGAAATCACGCATTTGCCACGGACAGGGTCGGCCACTACAACATAGTCGTCGCTGACTTCCAGAACTGCAATGCAGTGGTCGGAAAGGAAGTGGTCTTTTATCACAACCAGTGTCACATCAGCATCCCTGAGCTGGTCGATTGAATCGAACAATTGGAAAGTGCAGTTCAGGCCTATGTCCGCGTACCGCTGTGTGAGTGCATCGGCAAGACATTGCGGAAGCGTTCCGATGACCGGGCTCGAGTGAGAGAGTATGGCAAGCTGTCCTTCGTCGGCATCAATACCGAGCTTAGTCAAAGCGGTGACGGCCGCGGCCGGGCCGCAGGTATAATCGGTGGTCTGAAAGCAGATGCCCTGGCTGTTAATCATTGTTTTCAGTGACGCGTGGCTGTTTTGAAGTAGTGCCGGGGCCAAAAAGGGCATGACAGAAAACCAGCTGATTACAACAGTCATCAGAACGCAGACAAGAATCTGCTCTAAGCGATAAGGCAAACGGTCCAGAGGCGCGACCAGGCCAACGGTTACTGCAATACCGAGGATAATAAACCTGGTTCGCCCCGCCAGGAGGTTATTCAAAAGCGGCAAAAAGTGCAGGGGATAATACAAACGGGGCAAAATCAGCAAAGCTGCCAGCGCCAGGGACAGGAAATAACCGCCCATCCAGTAGGGACGTTTCAGGCAGCTAAAGAGCTTACCTATCAGTAACCCCAGTACTGCTATACCTAATACACCAACAGTTTCGAGGTATGCCTGCATCACCCATCCTCAAAAGCCGACTGTCCTGCCTCACTGCTGGTTATTATATCCGAAACGCCCTTTTAAGTCAAGTTTCTATAGCAAGTTAGGCAGGAAGTTGCATAGATTTACGTGTGGTCATATAATCTGGCCGATGGCAAGCAACAAAAGGCAAATTTATACGGTCAGCCAGATAACCGGTCTGGTCAAACAGGTTCTGGAGAACAGTCTGCCGTCACGATTGACGGTAACAGGTGAAATCAGCGACTGGCGAAGGCACAGCAGCGGGCACTGCTATTTTTCACTCAAGGATAACGACGCGGTTTTGCCGTGTGTGATGTGGCAAAGCAGTTTTGCAAAGCTCAAGTTCGGCCCCGAACGAGGCATGGCTGTCATAGCGACGGGTTCTATTGATGTCTATCCGCCACAGGGCAGGTATCAGTTTGTGGCCGAGCGGCTGGAACCGGTTGGTGTGGGTGAGCTTCAGATTGCATTCGAGCAAATGGTCAAAAGGCTCGAGGCTGAGGGGTTATTCAAAGAGGAACATAAAAAATCTTTGCCGCCCTACCCGAACCGGATATGTATCGTCACCAGTGAATCGGGTGCGGCGGTGCACGATATTGAAGAGAGCATCAGGAATCGGTGGCCCTGCGTTAAGCTGTTTTTATACCCTGTGCCGGTGCAGGGTGAAGGCGCAGCCGAACAAATCGCCGCGGCAATCCGGGATATCAATCGGCGCAACCGGCAGTTCAAATTCGATATGATGATAGTGGGTCGCGGAGGAGGCTCACTCGAAGATTTGTGGGCCTTTAACGAGGAGGTATTGGCTCGTGCCATTTTCGATTCGCAGATTCCGTTGGTCAGTGCGGTCGGGCATGAAATTGATGTCACTATAGCGGACCTTGTAGCTGATGTGCGGGCATCGACGCCGACCAAAGCGGGCGTAGTGGCCGTGCCGGATGTTAAAGAAGTGCGGGCACAACTGGATTATTTCGAAGAAAGTCTGTCAACAAGAGTCGAATGGAAAATAGGTATATGCAGAGAAACGCTGCAGACAATATTGGCAAGCGCGGCATTCAGGAACCCGCTTCTGGTGATAAGGATGCGTCAGCAGAGGGTCGATGAGCTGAGCTTTACACTCACCGATTCGGTCAAAGACATGCTCGTAAAAGTCAGAGCCCAATTGAATATATTCTTCGAAAAGGTGCTGAGGATAGAGCCGCATCGGCTCCTGACCAGAAAGATTGTCGAACTCAACGATGCACACAATCGCGCAAAAATAACGATAAAAACGCGCATAAATGATTTGCGAATGCAGCTTACCGCCCAGTCAAACCGGTTGGCGGCGTTGAATCCAAAGTCGGTATTAGGGCGGGGATACAGCATCACGAGAAGCAAAAATAGCGGCCTTGTGGTCAGGTCTACGGACGATATCGAAGTGTCGGATTTGATAATTACCGAACTTGCAAATGAGAATTTGATTGAAAGTCAGGTAACCAAAAGACACAATACGGCAGATTAACATTAATCCCAAGGAGAGTTACCGACGAAAAAGAGAAGTTTGAATAATCTGGCCGGTGTTTATATCACATATAGTGGAATTTTGCCGGTATTGTTTTGTCTGAGTTTGCTGATTGGACTTGTCAGCCCGGCAAACGCCGGATGGGAACAGGTTGATGAGATTTTGAGCAGGATTAAGGCCCCGCAGTTCCCCGATAAGGATTTCAATATCACCGATTTCGGTGCGGCTGGAGACGGCAAGACAGATTGCACCGAGGCTTTCAAAAAAGCGATAACAGCGGCAAATGAAGCGGGCGGCGGACGGGTAGTTGTCCCTGCCGGTGAATTCTTAAGCGGTGCGATTCACCTAAAGAGCAATGTCAACCTTCATCTTCTCGATACGGCCGTGATTAAGTTTTCGACGGACCCGAACATGTATCTGCCGGCTGTCTATACACGATGGGAAGGCGTTGAGTGTATGAATTATTCGCCTCTTATTTATGCCTGCGAGCAGGAGAATATCGCTATAACGGGCAAGGGCACGCTGGACGGACAAGGCAGCGATGAGAACTGGTGGCAGTGGAAAAAAACGCAGAGAGTGGACCGCGAGAATCTGTTCATACAGGGGGCTCAGGATGTGCCGGTCGAGCAGAGGCAGTTCGGCGGCAAGCTGTTGCGGCCTAATATGATTGAGCCGTATAAGTGTAAGAACATTCTTATAGAAGGAATAACAATCAAAAATGGTCCGTTCTGGCATATTCACCCGGTGCTGTCTGAAAATATTACCGTCAGGGATGTGAAGGTCGTCGGGCTTGGTCCCAACAATGACGGCTGCGACCCCGAATCGTGCAAAGACATGCTTATCAAGGGCTGTTATTTCGACACGGGAGATGATTGTATCGCCATAAAATCGGGCAGGAACAATGACGGCAGGCGGGTGAACGTGCCGACTGAGAATATCGTTATCCAGGACTGCCGGATGAAAGAGGGGCACGGCGGAGTGGTTATAGGCAGCGAAATGACGGGCGGCGTGCGAAACATTTTCGTAGAAAACTGCACGATGGACAGCCCGAACCTGGACCGGGCGATAAGAATCAAGACCAACGCCATCCGGGGCGGTTTTGTGGAGAATGTGTACGTCAGGAATATTACCATCGGCCAGGTAGGCGAGGCTGTGCTGAAGATTAATTTCTATTACGAAGAAGGCGACAGCGGAGATTTCACGCCTTACGTTCGGAATATCAATTTAGAGAACGTCACCAGCGGCAAGAGCAAGCACGCCTTGTATATTAAAGGCTATGAGCGTTCACCGATAACCGATGTCAGCCTTAAAAATTGTGTGCTCAATCAGGTCGAAAGGCCCAACGTTATCAGCAACGTCAAAAATCTTGTTCTGGAGAACGTGAAGATAAACGGTGAGCTGGTGGGAAATCCGGCCGAGAAGGAGGCTGCTGCGTGCGGTGCGGGCGGCTAAGTGTAAGGGATACGTATCGACATCTGAATCCTGGAAAAGTGTTTTCAAAAAGAAGTATGGGTAATAATCGTAAAGGTAGTACGTAATGAACAAGAAAGTTTTGCCGTTTTTGTTGTCCGTGTGCGTGGTTGTGTTATTTTGTATAGGCTGCAAAAAGGAGGAGGAGAAGCAACCCGAGGTGACGCTCAAACTGGGCCATAGTCTTGACGTAACTCATCCAGTGCACAAGGCGATGGTGTTTATGGCCGAAAAGGTCGCGGAAAAATCGAACGGCAGGATGAAAGTGGAGATTTTCCCGAACGAGCAGCTCGGTACTGAAAAGGAATGCATAGAAGCACTTCAGCTCGGCTATATGGCTATTACTAAGACGTCGACAGCAGTGATGGAGGGATTCGTGCCGAAGATGAAGATATTCGGTATTCCTTATCTTTTCAGGGATTCCGAGCATTACTGGAAGGTGCTAAACGGCCCTATAGGCAAAGAGCTTTTATTGGCGGGTCAGAGTAAGGGCCTGCGCGGATTATGTTTTTATGACGCAGGGGCCAGGAGTTTTTATTCCAAAAAACAAATCAACAGCCCTGCCGATTTGACCGGCCTGAAGGTCCGCGTTATGAAAAGCATCATGTCGATGGATATGGTCAAAGCTATGGGCGGTTCGCCGACGCCGATTGCCTGGGGTGAGCTTTATACATCGCTGGACCAGGGCGTCGTTGACGCAGCTGAAAATAATCCGCCATCTTTCCGCACGTCACGGCATTACGAGGTGTGTCACTTCTACGCCCTCGATGAGCACACAAGACTGCCCGACATTCTGATAATCAGCACGGATGTATGGAACGGTTTGTCGCCGGAGTTTCAGCAGATACTCCAGGATGCGGTGGATGAATCGGTCGAGTATCAACGAAAAATATGGACCGAAGCTGAAAAAAACGATATGAAAATAGTCGAAGAAGCAGGTGTAAAGGTAACTTATCCGGACAAGAAACCATTCCAGGATTCTGTAAAAGGTATGTGGGCCGAATACGATGGTACCCAAATCGGAGAACTAATCAAACAGATACAGGAGGTAAAGTAACCGTGTTTAAAACGATAAAAAAGATACTCGACCGTTCACTTGAACTGCTGCTTATGGTGGTCGTGGTGGTACTGGTTCTTGACGTACTGTGGCAGGTATTCACCCGCTTCATTCTTAAGAACCCGAGCACGTGGACGGAGGAACTTGCGGTATTTATGCTAATTTGGGTCTCACTGCTGGGCGCCGCGGTCGCACTTGGACGCGGGGCGCACCTCGGAATAGATTATTTTGTCGGTAAGCTGCCGGCGAGGATACGGGTTTTTACCGAAGTTTTTGTTTTTCTTGTCGTTGCGCTGTTCAGCTTTTTGGTGATGATTGTCGGCGGAATCGAGCTGGTGGTCGATACGCTGAGGCTCGAACAGATATCGCCGGCCATTAACGTCAAGGTCGGTTACGTTTATTTGGCGGTACCCATCAGCGGGTTCTTTCTCGTGCTGTATTCGCTAATCGGCCTTTGTGAAAGATTGGCCGAGCTGGTCAAAGGCGAAATTGTGATTGAGCCGATGACGTCGCACGTGGAAGAGGGAATCGATTAAAAATTATTTCTTACTGTCATTCCCGCGAAAGCGGGAATCCAGATTCTGATATTTGGACAACCTTTGGATACCCCGATGTATCGGGGTATGACAATTGAGGATTAAGAGATTTGAAAGGATTTTAGAAAGTGGAACTTTCCATATTAGTCCTGGTTGTGAGTTTCGTTATATTGCTGTTTTTGAACGTGCCGGTCGCTTTCTGCATGGGCATCTCGACGGTGCTTGCGTTTATGACTATGGGAGGTATGCCGGCTTTCGTGGCCGTCGCCCATAAGATAGCTACGGGAATCGACAGCTTTTCGCTGCTGGCGATACCGTTTTTTATTTTGTCGGGTGTGTTGATGGCACACGGCGGCATAGCACGACGGCTGATTGATTTTGCCAACGTGCTGGTCGGCCAGTTTCGCGGCGG
>CAZFHM010000145.1:0-5948 GCA_964518825.1 uncultured Pirellulales bacterium | reverse complement strand
TTCATTTAAATCCGTAAAGGCGTCTGCTCGACGGCAATGTTGACGGACAAAAGTGTGATTCTCTTCCGGTCTTAACGCAACATTGTACCGTTCAAATGCTTAAACAGACAGACTATTTTCGTGTCAATTCGTAAATTATTTTTTAACCAGTGAAAATCTGTCCGCCTTTGGCGAGACCTCGCCTTTTGGCGGGCGTTAATCAGTGTCTAAAAATAATTAGTGTTCATTCTGGCTTGGCCATCCCATAGGGAGTGTCAATTCGTGGTTGTTTCTTTAATCAGTGATAATCTGTGTAAATCTGTGGTTCAAATTCACAAAAAAAACGGCCCGGATGACCGGGCCGTGCGGGTTGGTTTAGAAAACTTAGCTTACGCCTTTTTGCAGTACAGCTCTTTCAGCACCTGATACAGGGCGGTATATACCGCTGAGCCGCCGCAGACGATTCCCTCGTAGCCGGCCAACTTTTTTATAACGGCGTTGCCGGTATAATCGCCAATAGCCAGCAGGAAGAACAGCAGCGCCAGGGAGCCGAAGATAAACATCAAGTACCCGTTTAGCTTGAACGTGCCGATGAACATTACAAAGGTAAATACTCCCCAGGCAACCAAGTACGCTACCATCGCGTTTGTTTCAGGAGCGTCACCCAGACCGAGCTTCGGCATAAGGATAAGAAATACCAGCGACCACCAGAACAGGCCGTACGAAGTAAACGCCACCGTACCGAACGTATTGCCTTTCTTCCACTCGAAAATACCGGCGAAAATCTGCGCTATTCCTCCGTAGCAAAGACCCATTGCCAGAATCATCGTGCCGAGCTTGAACAGCCCGGCGTTGTGCAGGTTAAGCAGGACCGTGGTCATACCGAATCCCATCAGGCCGAGCGGCGCGGGATTAGCGGTGGTGTCCTTCACTACGACGTTTTTCTGATTGGCTTCGTTTTCCATATTCGATTCCTTTCACTTTAATTATCGCCGGGCACAATTCCGTACCCAGCCTGAAATTTCCTAAGTTATATTACTGACCGCGACCTTTAATCAAGGCTTCAACCACGCCTGGGTCTGCAAGGGTGGTAATATCACCGAGGTTGTCGGTGCTTTTTTCTGCAATCTTACGCAAGATTCGCCGCATAATCTTGCCGGAGCGAGTCTTCGGCAGGGACGGAGCGAACTGGATTTTCTCAGGTGCCGCAATCGCGCCTATCTCCTTACGCACGTGCTTGATTAATTCTTTCTTGAGGTCTTCGCTTTCCTCAACACCGTCGACTAAAGTGACAAAAGCATACAGGGCTTGTCCCTTGATTTCATGCGGCATAGGTGTAACGGCCGCCTCGGCAACTTTGGCGTGACTGACTAATGCGCTTTCGACTTCGGCGGTGCCGATACGGTGACCTGATACGTTAACCACGTCGTCAATTCGCCCCATCAGCCAATAGTCGCCGTCCTTATCGACTCGACAGCCGTCGCCGGCGAAATAAATATCGTCATACATAGTGAAATATGTATCGATGAACCTGTCATGGTCGCCCCACATGGTCCTCATCATACCGGGCCACGGCCTGCGAATGCACAGCTTGCCGCCTTCATTGCGGTCACACTGGCTGCCGTCGTCCCGAAGCACGACCGGGTCCACCCCGAAGAATGGCCTGCTCGCACTGCCCGGCTTAAGCGTATGAGCACCCGGCAGCGGAGTAATCATAAACCCGCCCGTCTCGGTCTGCCACCATGTATCTACGATGGGACAACGGTTGCGGCCGACCTTTTCATAATACCACATCCAGGCCTCGGGATTGATGGGCTCGCCCACAGTTCCGAGGATTCGCATTTTGTCGAGCTTATATTTCATTACCCACTCTTCGCCCTGTCTCATCAGGGCACGAATCGCGGTCGGTGCGGTATAGAAAACGGTAACGCCGAACTTATCGCAGATATGCCAGAACCGCCCGGCGTCGGGATATGTCGGAACACCTTCAAACATCATTGATGTTGCGCCATTGGCGAGCGGGCCGTAAACGATATAACTGTGGCCTGTGACCCAGCCGATATCGGCGGTACACCAGTAGATGTCGTCGTCGTGAATATTGAAAACAATTTTGTGGGTCAATGTAACGTGAATTAAATAGCCGCCGGTAGTGTGGACAACTCCTTTGGGTTTTCCGGTCGAGCCCGAAGTATAAAGGATAAACAACGGGTCATCGGCGTTCATGTGTTCGGCTTCGCATTGGTCCGAGGCCTTGGCCATTTCATCGTGATACCAAAAGTCACGTCCTGACTGCATATTGCACGGCTCTTCGTTGACTTCGGTAACGATGACATTTTCAATAGTCGGGCATTTCGCCAGGGCTTCGTCGGCAATGGATTTGAGATGGATATGCTTTCCGGCACGCAGCGATACATTCGAGGTAATGAGCATTTTACAGTCAGAGTCGTTCACTCTTCCCTGTATCGCGTCGGAACTGAACCCGCCGAAAATGATAGAATGTATTGCGCCGATTCTCGTACAGGCCAGCATGACAATCGCCAGTTCCGGAACCATCGGCATATAGATAGCGACGCGGTCGCCTTTTTTAATGCCTTTGGATTTCATGACGTTTGCGAATTTGCAGACTTCCTTGTGAAGCTGCTCGTACGTGAATTTCTTAACAGCGTCCTCAGCCTCACCCTGCCAGAGTATGGCAACCTTTTTGGCAGTCGGTGTTCCGAGATGCCTGTCGAGACAGTTATAAGAGACGTTGAGCTGGCCGTCGGCAAACCATGTATGCTCGATTTTGCGGGCCTTGGTGTCCCATGTATATTCGAGGCTTTTGGTGGGCTGCTTGAACCAGGTGAGGCTCTTGGCCTGTTCCAGCCAGAAAGCGTCGGGGTCGTTAATGGACTGGTCCCACATTTTTTGAAACTGCTCCGGGCTGTTAACGTACGCATTAGCTTTAATGCCCTCCGGCGGTGGAAATGTGCGACTTTCCGTCATTAGAGAGCTGATTCCTTGTTGTTGTTCTGCCATAACAATCTCCTTTGAATGTTACTGAAGGTTAAAACTGCCGGTTATTATCTGCTGTCTAAGCACTTACTGCATAAGGCGTTATCGCCGTCCATAGTACCCCTGCTTTTAATAAAAAGGCTGATTATAGCAGTATAATGCGGCTGCGGTCAAGGAAAGGATGTATTATTTTGTGCAAGTATGCAGGTATTTCATTAACAACGAATTCCACAAATTACACGAAATCATTTAAGACGCTGATTACGCTGGTTTCGCTGACAGGATAATGTATTGATAAATGATTATTGATTAATGATTAATAAGCTAAAAACATACGACTAACGACTTATTTAGACAGGATAATAAGGAATTGTTTTTGTCATTCCTGCGAAAGCAGGAATCTATATAACCAGTGACTAAATGACTAACGACGAATTTTAGCCACAGATGGACACAGATTAACACTGATTTATTATTTTTTTATTGACGCTGATTTCGCAGATGTCGCGGATTTAAAAGAAATTCAATTTCTTGTTTTTGCAAAAGATAAAAGTAGAATGTCCGCTGTTTTCTTAACGAACTTTATAGAGGGCCGCTGGCAATGTTGTGTCAAAAAAATAGGTAAACGTCCTATTTATTCCCACTCGCAGGCTTTGCCCCATGGTTAGGCTTTTGCATCAGCGCGTGCCCCTCTAATTACGCGATCTGCGACAATTTTGCCCCAACCAATGTTGACTAGGTCATCCACTTCAAACTCACTGATTCGAGCACGTATGAGCAACAGATAAAGAACAAAACCGTCAGAAATCCCCCAGTCTTTTTTGTATATGCGCTTGAGGTAAGATTTCGGGTCATAGTCTATAACTCGGCGAAGTTCCTCGAGTGTGGCTATCCCGAGACGCTCGCAATGTTTCGTAATACCTCCCAGCGAGTCAAACATTTTCTCGCCATAGGTAGTTTCATCTTCCATTTCGAAATCGTATCCAAGACCCTGCATATACTCACGTATACTCGGTAATTCAGGCCATATTTTTAGGAACTCTTGAAGTGATGCGGGATCAATCGGTAGTCTCTCTGAGCCGGCTTCAATAGCGTTGCGGACATTCTTTTGGAGAACAGTTCTCGCATCTCGCAGACCGATAAACTCCTCATCGGCAAGTTCAAATAATCCAGCTAGGCGGAACAGCTTTCGACGTAGGCTGAAAGGAACGTCTGACTCTCGTTTGTACTGCAAAGCATGTGATACAACCGCCCAACTATGCTGTAATACCGTCCGAAGCTGAACCTCTGCTCGTAAACCAGCATATTCCCGCCATTCGGGGAGTCTCGTTCTCGATTCCTTTAGCTCAATGATAAGATGAAGGGAAAGGTAACCAAATTGATCTGGGGCATACATGTCCGCTTGGTGAGCTGTTTCCCGCTTAATAACGTTGAATTCTTTCTCTACAACATCTTTGACTCGTTCTATATCGTCTTGGTAGTAAACAATGATTCTTACACCTGCTAAATCTGGAACACTGGTTAGATTTCCTGAGTAATCTTTGCCCGGTCTTCGAATCTTCTCTGAAAGGCTCTCGATGCTCTTTGCTCTTGATTCAATCATATGAGCTCGTATTGACTTCAGCTTTAAAAGTTCCTCCAACAGCGAGTTGAGTCGTGTTGCAAAGGATGCATATCGTGGGTAATCTTTACGGTAAACGTTAATTGGGTCAATCTTTTGTTTAACCATTATGTTTCAAGCCTAACATAATAATACAAGCATTTTTCCCATTGATTTTACGCTGACATTATGCTCCGAATTGTCGAGAAAGGCAAGAGAGAATAATTTACTATTTTCCAGTGACTATTTAACACCTCCCACGATACGCAATACGCACGACGCAATACTATCACAAATCCGCGGTTAAAAATAAATCTCTGCGAACTCTGTCTGTCCGCCATAGCCGCAGGCGACGGCGGATGGTCTCTGCTGAAGCGTCAGCGGAAGTCCCGATGTATTTTATCGGGGTGGCTATATAAAACAGTGTTAATCTGTGTAAATCCGTGTCTGAATTATTTAGTGTTAATTTGTGTTCATTCGTGGATAAAATTCTTCTCTGTGCCCTCTCCCGATAAACGGCATCGGGACAAGTTGTGGTCTCTGTGGCTAACTATCCGGAAAATTGAGCTTCGCGAATTCCCCGTGATATTTCTTTGCCGCCGCATCGTAGGCCTTCGCTGCCTCATTCTGGCCAAACCAGATCTGACTCTGCCTGCTTGGTTTCCGGACATGAGATAGTGCTACGCCATGCTTGCAACCAGGATGCTGTAGTCCGAGAAGTGACACCTTTATCTTTCGCGCGTGATAACAGAAGTGCCCTATGAGCATCATCGTGAATCAGGGCAATATTCGATGCAGCAGAAACCGATAACCAGCCATCGTGAACGGACTTCTGCACATCCGCCGGCCAACTCAGAATTTCTTCTTGCTCTTTTACCCAGGCACTCGACCGATGACAAATACTCGCCACCTGCTCACGATCCATACCACCCTCCTTGATAAGAGCCACCACGGCCACTGCCATTTCCACAGGGCTAAGGTCCTTTCGAAACAGGTTCTCAGCAAGTGCAATCTCGCAAATTTCTCGTTGGTCACCTTCAATTATGCGAACCTGTACTTCTTTAAGGCCGGCTCTTCTACATGCAGCAAATCTGCGATGTCCGGCGATAAGACGGTAACGCCCACCATCACAGCCGGGAGCCACAACAAGAGGGTTAATAAGGCCAATCCTGCTTATCGATTCAGTTAGTTCGGCAATACCTTTATTCTGGCCTTCCAACCGAAGGGGGTTTTCGCCCGCGTCTATTTCTTCTAACTCAATCGTAAATTCCTTTGTCTTTAGCATAGTATTGCCTCATATTTTGATGTCGGTTGTTGATTCTAAACATCAGGCCGAGATCACACTCGTCTATTTTATATTTTTACATTATCCAAA
>CAZFHM010000144.1:0-5979 GCA_964518825.1 uncultured Pirellulales bacterium | reverse complement strand
TTTTTTTCCTTTTTTATAGGGGGATTTGTTGACAGGCCTGTTTTTTCGGCATATATTACGGGTTTTCAGCCGGAGCGAGCGCCGCCATAGTAGGCGGTGCGAAGACGAGTTGGGCTGTGGCACATCATTTTGATGGTCAGGGACGGTTGAAAACGCAATTAGGATGCACCAGGGCCGGACAAAGCTCTGGGAGGGTCCGGCAACTGACCCGTATCTTGTTAAGGAAGGCGCAAAAGGCTGGCTAAGGCGGGCCGTAGGCTATGTTAAAGTCAGCCAAGGAATGCCTTTCCTGCCAAAACTGTTAAGCAGATATTTAATTGCCATGTGAAGGCTGTATCTGTACAGCCTGAATGTGGCCTTGATGTAATCATAAGTTGTTAATTTATAAGAGTTTGTAAGTTTCGGCAGGGTCGTTATTGGCGGTCAGCCTTGCCTAATATGAAAATTGAATAACCCTCTGTGGTGCAGGGGGGCTAAAAGGCGGTTGCGGGGAAGTTATGGCGACGGCAGAGACTGAAAGAATAAGGATACGGATGGAAGCGTACGACCATCGGTCATTGGATTCGTCGGCGCGAGAAATAGTTGATGCCGCCCGGCGGACGAACGCCCGGGTTAGTGGTCCTGTGCCGCTGCCGACGCGAATTGAGAGGTACACGGTTCTGCGCAGTCCGCACATCGACAAGAAGTCTCGCGAGCAGTTCGAGCTTCGCAGCCATAAACGGCTGATAGATATCCACGAACCAAACGCCCGTACGGTAGAGGTGTTAAATCGCCTGGTGGTACCTGCGGGTGTTTTTGTAAAGATTAAGGCGTGAGACGGAGGACAGAGAACGGAAGACAGAGGACCCGGCTTCGCTGCGCTACGCCGCGGCAAGCAGAGGGCAGAAGACAGGATAGTAAGGTGTAGATGAGATAAGCAGTTATGGCGATGCTGTTAGGTAAAAAAGTTGGTATTACGCAGGTGTACGACGCCGAGGGTCGGCTTTTGCCGGTGACGGTGATACAGGCCGGGCCTTGTGCGGTTATGCAGGTTAAGAGCGTCGATACGGACGGATATAACGCGGTACAACTGGGATTCGAAGACGTCAGGCCTTCGCGAGCGACAAAGCCCCAAATCAGCCATGCTGCCAAGGCGAACGTTGTACCTAAGAAATTCGTCCGGGAAATGCGGCTAGATAATGATACGCAGAGCGAGTATCAGCCGGGCGATACTGTTACGGTGTCGGTTTTCAACGAGGTGAAATTAGTTGATATAACAGGGACCAGTAAGGGCAAGGGCTTTGCGGGCGTTATGAAGCGTCATCATTTCGGCGGTTTTCCCGGCTCGCACGGCACGGAACGTAAACATCGGGCGGGTGGTTCTATCGCGAGCCACGGCAGCGACCGCGGTCACGGCGGCAATTTGAAGAAGGGCAAACGGATGGGGGGGCATATGGGGCATGAGAAGGTTACGACGAAAAACCATAATGTGGTTTCGATAGACGAAGATAAAAACCTGATAGTAATAGAAGGTTCAATTCCGGGGCCCGCAGACGGGTATGTAGTGGTGCGAACCAGCCAAAAGAATTGATTATTGATTATTGAAAAACAGAAGACGCATAAATGATAAGAGTAGCTGTTTACAACAGGCAGGGTAAAGAGGTCGAGACGCTTAAGGTCGATGAGGCGGTCCTGGGCGGCAGGGTTCGCTATCCGCTTTTGAAGCAGGCTATAGTGATGTACCACGCCAATAAACGGGTGGGCACGGCGGCGACGAAGAGCCGCGGTATGGTCGAAGGCTCGAGCAGAAAACTGTACAGGCAAAAAGGGACGGGTAATGCCCGCGTTGGTAATATCCGGACGGGCAAGCGTGTCGGCGGCGGCGTGACGTTTGCGAAGGTCGCAAGAGACTTCAGTCAGAGGATGCCTAAAAAGCAAAGACGGCTGGCCCGTGATTCGGCGATTCTTGGTAAGCTGCTCAGTGAAAACGTGGTAGTAGTCGATGAGCTGGGATTTGCCAAGCCGCGAACAAAGGAGTTTACAGAGGTTTTAGGGAACCTGAAGATTGACCGAAGCTGCCTGGTGACGATAGCGGCTGATGATGTGAACGTTTATAAGTCGGCCCGAAATATACCGAAGGTTAATGTGACGATAGTCAGCCAGCTCAATGCGGGCGATATCTGTAATCATAAAAAGTTGCTATTTACAAAAGATGCGTTGTTGTCGGTGTTGAAAAAAGAGCAGGGGGACGGGGATTAAGATTTCAGCGTTAGAGATTTATGGAAGATTATAAGGTAATAATTCGGCCTTTGGTGACTGAGCAGGGGATGCACTTTGCGAACGTTCGTGGTGCGTACTCTTTCGAGGTAGCCGGCGGCGTTAACAAGGTGCAGATTAAAAAGGCGGTCGAGAACCTGTATAACGTCAAGGTTCGCAAGGTGTGCACGTCCAATCGAAAAGGCAAGCTTCGCCGAAAGGGCAAGAATATCGGGTATACGTCCGACTGGAAGAAAGCGGTAGTGTACCTGAAAGGTGACGACCATATTGACCTGTTTTAGCCATATGGGATTGGTGTAGTTATGGGAATAAGGATATATAAACCGACAAGTGCAGGTCGCAGAAATGCATCGGTGAACGACTACGCGGAGCTGACGACGGCGCGGCCGGAGAAGTCTCTTTGCAAGCGTATTAAGAAGAGCGGCGGGCGGAATCATTCTGGCGAGACAACGGTGAGGTTCCGCGGCGGCGGCGCGAGAAAGATATACCGAGTAATCGACTTTAAGCGCAATAAAGACGGAGTTTCGGGCAGGATTGCGACGGTTGAGTATGACCCGAACAGGAACTGTTTCATATCGCTGGTGAACTACGTTGATGGTGAGAAGCGGTATATACTGGCGCCATTAGGTATCAAGGTCGGCGAGATGATAGAGAGCGGAGATTTGGTTGAGCCGAAACTCGGCAATGCGATGCAGCTGTCGGCGGTACCGGCGGGAATGGAGATTCATAATATAGAGATGACGGCGGGCCAGGGCGGCAAGATGGTTCGCGGGGCCGGTGCGGCGGCGAGGATAGTAGCCAAAGAGGGTAACTGGGTGACGGTGTTACTGCCAAGCGGCGAGATGCGTATGGTTCGCAAGGAATGCCGAGCGACAATCGGCAAGTTGAGCAATCCTGATTTTCAAAATATCGATATCGGCAAGGCTGGTCGCAAGCGTCATATGGGCATACGTCCTCACGTTCGCGGCAAGGCGCAAAACCCGGTAGCGCATCCGATGGGCGGCGGCGAAGGCAGGAGCAACGGCGGACGGCATCCGTGCTCTCCGACCGGAGTGCTGGCCAAGGGCGGTAAGACACGCTGTCCGAGGAAGACGAGCAATAAGCGTATCATTCGCAGAAGAAAGAACAAGAGACAGGGGCAGCTGGTACTTTGATTGAATATCGAATAACGAATGTAGAATGTAGAATTACGAAAAAAAGGATATCAGGGAATCAGGAAATCAGGAGATGGATATCAGGGGAACAGGATAACAGAAGACGGACGACGGATGATTGATTGAATATCGAATAATGAATATTTAGTAATAATTTATGGTAATTGAAGAGTTGGTTTGTGATTCGAATAGATAGGCGGAATTAATGAGCAGATCGCTGAAAAAAGGGCCGTTTGTTGATGAGAAGCTGTTCGGCAAGGTTGTCAAGCGTCAGTCGGAAGGTTCTCATGAGCCTATCAAGACGTGGGCACGAAGGTGTACTGTAGTGCCCGAGTTCGTGGGTTATACGTTCATGGTTCATAACGGCAAGATGTTTCATAAGGTTTTTGTTACCGAGGATATGGTAGGGCATAAGCTGGGTGAGTTTTCACCGACCAGGACGTTCAGAGGTCATTCGAGTAAGAAGGTTGTAACATAGTTGATGGTTGAATTTGTATAAAGATATTCGGCAATGCTTAGTACGAAAAAATTCAAAGAAATCTGTAACAATCGCAAGGCAGACATTGGGCAGCTGGCCGGTCAGGTTGCACGCGGCGGTTTGAACCAGAAGCAGGCGATTTCCGCAATCAGGAACTGGCAGAAGGGATTATTAAAGCCTATACCACGGCGTGGCGACGTGCAGCGGCTTGCTTCGGCGTTGTCGGTCGAAGAGAACGAGATTACGGACTGGCAGTCGTCGTACAAGTATGCACCGATATCACCGCGAAAAGCCCGTTTGGTCTCTGCACTGATAGTCGGTCGGCCGGTTCAGGATGCAATGGATATCCTGAAGTTCACTCGCAAGCGTGCGGCATCGATGGTTGACAAGGTGCTCAAATGTGCGGTGGCGGATGCAGACGAGCGGCAGGCGGACGTTGACAATCTTTATGTAAGTGAATCGCGGGTTGACGATGCCGGAATTCGGGTCGGGACCAAGCGATGGATTCCGAAAGACCGAGGGCGTGCCCATCCGATTGCGAAGAAGGGCTGTCATATTTATGTCACGGTGACGCAGGCACAATAAAACAGAACACAGAATACAGAAGGCCGAAAAGTATGGGTCAAAAAGTATCACCAATAGGTTTCAGGACGGGCATCAGGATTGGCTGGCAAAGCACGTGGTATGCCCCGAAGGCAAGTTACGGCGAGTTTCTCATCGAGGACCAGAAGATACGCAGGTATGTAGACAACAAGCATAACCGTTCGATGCCGAAGGGTGCCGTGGCGAAGGTCGAGATTATCCGCACGAGCAACGAAGTGAAGGTGACTCTTCACAGCGCCCGGCCCGGTGTTGTGATAGGTCCGCGAGGTGGTGAAGTTGACAAGCTTCGTGAGGAGCTGGAGGCCCTGACGGGTCGCAAGGTCAATGTCAATGTAATAGAAATCAAAGAGCCTGAGTTGAACGCATCATTAATTGGTGAGTCGATAGCGGAACAATTAGGCAAACGGGCGTCTTTTCGCAGGACTATGAAACAGCACTGCGAAGCAGCGATGAACGCCGGGGCAAAGGGAGTGAAAATCATGTGCAGCGGCCGATTGGCCGGTTCGGAGATGGCCAGGCAGGAGACCCAGAAGATAGGCAGTATTCCGTTGCATACTCTGGATGCAGATGTTGATTACGCGATTTCGACTGCACATACGACGTACGGGGCTATCGGTATAAAGGTATGGGTTTATAAAGGCAAGTACGGTGAACAGATTGAGGCGGTCGGCGGTGCCCGCAGGCACAGGCCATCTCGCGGCGGCGGGGGGCCTGGACGCAGCGATGGCAGGGGCCGCAGCGGCGGCCGGAAGCGCAGCGGGTCGCCAAGAGATTCGGCGACAAAGAAGCCCAATCCGGTGAGTAAGGCGGCGCCGAGTGCACCGGAAGAACAGGATAGCGAAAAGGCTGAGAGTTGAATTTGGCTTGAGGGTTTTTAGTTATGGCATTGATGCCAAAAAGAGTTAAGTACCGCAAGAGTCAGCGCGACAGGATGAAAGGCAAGGCGACTCGGACGAATTACGTGGCGTTCGGCGAGTACGGCCTGCAGGCGCTGGAGATAAGCTGGATAAGCGGTCGCCAGATTGAGGCGGGTCGAGTAGCGGCGACGCACTTCCTTCATCGTGAGGGAAAGGTGTATATTCGCATATTCCCACACAAACCCATAAGCTCCAAGCCGCTCGAGACGCGAATGGGTAAGGGCAAGGGTGAGCCGGACTACTGGGCGGCCCGGGTCAAGCCCGGGACGATGATGTTCGAGATAGGCGGCGTGGATGAGAGCATTGCCAAGCAGGCGCTTGCCAGAGTGGCCCACAAGATGCCTATCAGGTGCAGATTTGTAAGGCGCAGACATTCGTTGTAGTTCAGGAACTTAGAGAGAATGAAGGCTCACAATTATAGAGAAATGGGTACAGATGAGCTGCGAAGCAAACTGGAAGATTTGCAGAAGCATCTGTTCGAGATGCACTGCCAGGCGGTGACGGAGAAATTAGAGAACTGCAAGGCGGTGATAAACGCGCGTCGTGAGATAGCGCGGGTCAAAACAGTTAT
>CAZFHM010000143.1:0-6046 GCA_964518825.1 uncultured Pirellulales bacterium | reverse complement strand
ATATGGCTGGGGTGGCTGATGCCCAAAAAGACTCTACGAGTACTGGTCGAATAAATCCCCCATCAGGACCTTTTGTTCCTGTTAAGGAAATTGAGTTTGACGTTGCTGTTACTGTCTCTCAAGAACAAGGAGCTAAAGGGGGAATCGGCATTTTTGTCGGAGCAGTAGGCATCGGAGCGCAAGGAAAGGCTCAATCCGCCAATACGTCTGTCAGTAGAATAAAATTTTCTGTGCCGGTTCAATTACCTAATCAAGAAACCAGAAAAAATTAGAAACAAATATCAATTGCTGTCTTTCGTATCATCAGAATCTTCCTCGATTTGCCCCGTGATTTTCTTGATAATCACCCAATCGCAGCATAAAAAATGATAGGAGGATAGGATTCCTAAAAAGGGAAATTGGATTACCTTGAAATATGTTCGTATTAACCAATTTTTTCTTTAAACAAAGCGATAAGCCAAAAGAAGCAACATAAGCACAATCAAAGCAATTGATATGCCCATTATGATTTTCCCGGCAGTATCAAGTTCTTTAGTTTCTTGATACTTTTTAGGAAACGTAATACATACAAGACCAATGTAAAGATTAGCAAAAGGAACCAATATAAGAAGCGACCACCAGCCGCTCCTCCCCATGTTTTGAAGGCGACTAACAGTCAGAACAAAATCAATTATTAATACCAATAACCCCCCGAGAGCTTTACTTTGCGCTAATATATTGACGATACCGCCGAGAATTAAGGCTCCGACCATTCCAAATAAATATGCAAGGCGTCCGATACCTCCATAGTGCCGCTGGTTATTATTTTCTTTTACTTCAGGGCTTGTTTCTCGCACTATATTTTTCCCCTTTCGAAGTTCCCACAAAATTCACTTGTTGAAATTCTACGTGTAATTGTTGTTAACCGTCAAGAAAAAAGCGGTAAAAGCTTGACATTGACAAAGCTTTAAAAATAGCCACCGTTTTTCAAATCCTTCGAATCGGCCTCGATTTACCCACCGCAATACGCAATACGCAGATTTCTTAGCCTGGCAGGTTGTTCATCGAACAACCTTTGCAGAAATTCGCTAAGGCCTCTCTTGAAGTGAGCTTCATCAAGCCCTTACGCGATTGCTGCGGCGATTTCATCGCCATTGCCAGGCCTAAATAAAGTCGGAAACGATTTCAGTCGTTACCAGATAAGAGCTTTGACGCAGGTCCCAAAGGCACCTCAGACGAGAAGAATAAGATTGAACAAGCTGGCTTGTAGAAATCTTTTCTTTGAGGATGCTCAAGCCGTCTTCGACGGCGGCGTCAAAGCATAATCCGCGTTAATCCGCGCAATCCGCGGATATATTTCCTTTATGCTCTTCATGGTAAACAATCCACGTTAATCCGTGTAAATCCGTGTCAATAAATTTAGTGTTTATTTATGGTTTCACATTTCGAGTGACGTAGGCCAAGCGACGAGCCACGGCCCGCAGGGCTTGAATCGGCCTCGATTTGACCGTTTCAATTGATGAAGGATAAAGGATTATTGATTATTTCTCTGCGTTCTCCGCGTGCTTTGCGGTTAAACGAATCCGTGGTTAAAAAATTACGATATTGTTCTTTTTTGTATCACTTCGTATTTTTTATTTATGACGGCCTGGAACTCTCTGGAGACGGCGTTATAGTCGTGGACGTCAATGAGCATAGGCAAATCGGAGGCGGCGAAGGCGTCCTTGACGGTCTCTATCCTTCTCCAGTCTAATTTTTCAGCGGCAACGAGCACAAGGTCAAGGTCGGAAAATTTTTCAGCTTTTCCTTCAATGCGCGAGCCGAACAGGCGGACCTCGCAGTCAGGGACGTGCTCTGTTAAAATCCGGCGAATTTCACTGAGATATTTTTCTTCAATATCAATCATTCTTACCACAGAAATTATTGATAGCCACAGAGGCCTGCCACTGCGACTCGCGTCGCAAGACGCGGCAGCGGACACAGAGAACACAGAGAAAAGGATTAAGAAAAACAGTGTAAATCTGTGTTAATCAGTGTCTAATATAAGACAGTTTAAATCCGTGTCTAAGAGTAACCATATCAGGTCGGCCGTTTTTCATCCATTAACTTCTTCAAGCTTGTTGAGAAAACTTCTTGCGTCTTTTGCAAAACCGAGTGCCGTTTTATATACGGATTCGGCTGTGTCTTCGTCGTATGTATGGGCGGTGAGGTTTCGGGCGTCGCCGTATGCGAACCATACGAGCGGGTCTTCAATCAGGCCATATTGTGCCGCCAGACGAAAAAGCTCCTTTCTTGCGCGAGGATGTTCAGCCTGCTCGGCTGGGGCGTTTTCCCGCAGCCATCGCCTCATAAACTTCCAGCACAATTCGTAAGTGAACTCAAAGTTCTGGATGACACCGGCCCTTATGGCGTTCTGAGTATCGGCGTCTAATCCGGCGCTGGAGCCCTTGTCGGCGACCTTCAGCGTCTTTTCGAGCGATTCAACGGCCTTGCTGAGACTGCTCAAATCAAGCTTCATTATTGACTGTCTCCGAATTTTCATTCACGCTTGGGTGCTGGATTTCTGAGCATTCTGCGGCAAATCGGCCTGACTGTCAAGAATGGGTCTTGCAATGATATTTGCAGCACGTCGTGATTTTATCGCATGGCATTTCGGATTCCGAATTAGGATTTCCCGGCCGTAGAAGACGGCCGGGCACCTGTCACAATGGCGTGGCAGGGGCCTAAATCTTACCAAAAATGGCACAGGGGCCGCCGGTGCTAAAGCCAAATCGCGTCAAATTGCTTTTCATAAGTTATTGTTATACAAGTCCTTAGATGCAGGGAAAGGCTGACCTTTCTTTTATATGGCCAAACTGGTATAAATTTTGCAGTTCTATGCCAGACGAAGCGGTTACCGTACAGGCCGAATGGACAGAAATTGTTATTAACCACAGATTAACACGGATTAAGAACGAAGCATTTTTAACCACGAATGTCCTAGGGACTCCTGACGGAGAACACGAATAGACACAGATTAACACTGTTTTTTAACAGGATAACCCGTCTTCGCCAAGGCTACGCCGGGCAGGCAGGATTGACCGGATAAAGCTGATTGAATTAATTACGCAATACGCAGGCTTGCCCTGAGCGAAGCCGAAGGGACGCGATACTTGATATGATGTTTCGATGCGGATTACGCAGAAAAACGCAGAAAATAGAAATATGAATATTTGTGGAATCAGCGCAATCAGCGTCTGAGAGCCGTAAAAACGCGATACGCAATACGCAATACGCGATACGTAAGTAATAAGGAGAAACGTTACTATGGCAGTAAAAGAATTAGCATTCGAATCGGAAGCAAGGGCCGCGTTGCTGGCTGGTGTTGAAAAGCTGGCGGCGGCTGTTAAGACGACGCTCGGGCCGAAGGGCCGAAACGCGGTAATAGACAAAAGCTGGGGCGGCCCGACCGTAACAAAAGATGGTGTAACTGTGGCCGAAGAAATCGAACTGATAGACAAGGGCGAAAACCTCGGCGCAACGCTGGTCAAGGAAGCGGCGAGCAAGACATCTAAAATAGCAGGTGACGGGACGACTACCGCGACGGTGCTTACCGAAGCAATGTTCAAAGAGGCGTTTCGTAACCTCGCGGCGGGGGCTGATGCGATGAGCCTGAATCGCGGGATGCAGGCTGCGGCCAAGGCGGTTACCGAGAAATTGGCGTCGCTGGCCAGGCCGATTGATATCACGAAGAAAGACGACATTATCAATATCGCATCTATCAGCGCGAACAACGATATCGAAATCGGCAAGATTATGGCTGAGGCGTTCGGGCGTGTCGGCAAGGACGGCGTGATTACGGTCGAAGAGGGCAAGAGCATCGATACGACCGTGGACGTTGTGGAGGGCATGCAGTTCGACAGGGGATTTTTGTCGCCTCACTTCGTGACCGACCAAAAGACAATGACGGTCGAGATGGAAAAGCCTTACATCCTCGTTTATGAAGACAAAATCAGTTCTGTGACGAAGCTGATACCGCTGCTGGAAAAGACGGCCAAGGCCAACAGGCCTTTGCTGATTATTGCAGAGGACGTGGAGAGCGAGGCGCTGGCGACGCTTGTTGTTAATAAGCTGCGCGGCGTGTTGAAGGTGGCGGCGGTCAAGGCGCCGGGTTACGGCGACCGCAGAAAAGCGATGCTGCAGGACATAGCGACACTGACCGGGGCAGAGGCAATCTTCAAGGACCTGGGCATCGAGCTCGAGAACGTCAGCATAAAGCAGTTGGGCGTTGCGAAGAAGATTACCATCGATAACGACGATACGATTATCCTCGAGGGTGCGGGCTCGCGGGATGCCATCACGGGGCGGGTAAAACAAATCCAGAACGAGATCGAAGCTACGACCAGTGATTACGACAAGGAGAAATTGCAGGAAAGACTGGCGAAGCTGACCGGCGGCGTTGCACAAATCAACGTCGGGGCGGCGTCGGAAGCGGAGATGAAAGAAAAGAAGGCACGAATCGAAGATGCATTACATGCTACACGTGCGGCCGGCGAAGAGGGAGTTGTGCCCGGCGGCGGAGTTGCGCTGATTCGGTGCATCGACGCAGTTGACAAGCTGAAACTTCAAGGCGACGAAAAGACCGGCGCGAATATTGTTAAGCACGCGCTCTCGCGGCCTTGCTACTGGATTGCGGAAAACGCAGGCGCGACGGGCAATCTCGTCGTCAGCAAAGTCGCCGAAGGCAAAGGCGGGTTCGGATATAACGCGGCGAGCGATACGTATGAAGATTTGTACGAAGCGGGCGTAATCGACCCTGCCAAGGTGACGCGCATCGCACTGCAAAACGCTGCGAGCATTGCGGGACTGCTTCTGACGACCGATTGCCTTGTCACCGAGAAACCGAAAGAAAAAGAAGACATGTCCGCTGGAATGCCCGGCGGAGGAATGGGCGGCATGGGCGGCGGCATGGGCGGAATGGGCGGCGGCATGGGTGGTATGATGTAACCATAAAACGAACCACGGATTAAAAGAGAATAAATATTGGAACCGCGGATTGACGCGGATTAAGAAGAAAGAAATTTTATCCGCGGATTTCGCGGATTAGCGCGGATTTAAAAATGAGAATAAAAAAAAGACTAAAGCCCGATTTGTCCACGGATTAACACGGATTAAAAAAAAGAATAATTTTATCCGCGGATTTCGCGGATTAGCGCGGATTTAAAAATGAGAATAAAAAAAAGACTAAAGCCCGATTTGTCCACGGATTAACACGGATTAAAAAAAAGAATAATTTTATCCGCGGATTGGAAAAAGAGGTAAATGATATTGGCAGAATCGGATTTGATACATAATGAGCTGACCAGAGAAATTATCGGTTCTGCAATGGAAGTTCACAAGACTCTCGGCACCGGATTTCTTGAGAGTGTATATGAAGAAGCGTTAGCAATAGAATTCGGCCTGCGAAATATTGAATACGAAAGACAAAAGGAAATCAGAGTCGTTTATAAAGGCAGAACAGCAAAGGAATTTGTGTGTGACTTTCTCGTTGAAGGAAAGGTATTAGTAGAGCTGAAAGCCCTGAATCTTATTACCGGCGCTGAAGAGGCACAGGTTCTGAATTACCTCAAAGGAACCGGAGTAGAAGTCGGACTGTTAATAAACTTCGGGCAGAGTTCGTTGAAATATAAAAGACTTGTGTTGCAAAGAAAGGGAAAAACCGCGGATTTAACGGATTAAAAACTAAAAAGTAATATTCTCCGCGGATTACACGGATTTGCGCGGATTAAAAAATGAGAATAAAAAAAAGACTAAAGACCGATTTGTCCGCGGATTAACGCGGATTAAAGAAAAGGAAATAACCAACCACGAATAAACACAAACTATTTTGCCACAGAGAAACAGAATTTATGTATAGCCACAGAGGACACAGAGGTCACAGAGACAGTTTATTAGACACGGATTCCGTCTTCGTCCCGATAGAAAGCATCGGGACTACGCCGCGACAAGTTACGCGGATTAGCGCGGATTAAAAAAATAGAATTAAAATAAAGACTTAAAGACTTAAAGACAGGTTTATCCGCGGATT
>CAZFHM010000142.1:0-6057 GCA_964518825.1 uncultured Pirellulales bacterium | reverse complement strand
AGCACCTCATCCGTCAGCGGCCAGCCGTCAAGCCCCGTAAACGAGCCGTGCGAACCCAGGCCCTGAACCTGATAACTATTGACCTGGCGAATCACGACTGATGCAAGGTCATCGAGGTCCTGGGCTATGTCGTTAAAAACAGTGTTCTTCAGATTCATCAGCCCTGCAAGTTTGCCGCCATTGACATATCTGGTGTAGTTATACGCCCCTTTAATAGTCAGGCCAAGACTTCCATCGTCCATTATCCCCGATTCAAGCTCAGTCGCCCTTGTCGCAATCACGACCGCAATACCTCCGGCCTCGACGTCAACTACGCCGTTGTCGCGCTCGAGCACACTGACGCTGACAATCTCCGAAAGCTCCGATATGAGCTGGTCTCTCTCGTCGCGCAAATTGTTGGCTTTAGTACCCTGAAGCTCCATCTTCTCGATGTCATCATTAAGCCTGGCGATTTGGTTAATAATAGTGTTCGCCTGCTTTACATAGCTCTCCGCTTCCAGTTGTATCTGCCCGTCAAGTTCGCCAAGGAATGAACCGAGCGTACGGAATTTGGTGGCCAATGTTTCCGCGTTCGTAACAACCTGTCTCTGCCAGACAATCTCATCGGTATGATTGGTCAGGTCGGCAAAAGCGCTGAACAGGTTGTCAATCGCTTCATTCAGACCGCCGCTCGCCGTCAGCTCGCCGAAGGCAGTTTCTACGGTTTGCAGTACGGCATATTCCTGAGATACCTGTGCAAGCGACGAGCCCTGACGAAGCAGCTCTTTCTCAAGCAGGTTGTCAACCATGCGCGTAATACTCGATGATTCCACCCCGCCGCCGATTATCGCCGACTGCCTGACGGTGCTATAGGCCGGAGTGAAATTGATTCGCTGCCGGTGATAACCCGGCGTGGCTGCATTGGCAAGATTGTTGCCGATTATATCGAGCGCCTTCTGAGCCGCCTGAAGTCCGCTTATTCCTATGGAAAGATTAGACATTCCCTTGCCTCGATCTTCTTTGAGCACCTAAAACTGAAGATTCATAAACGCGATATCACCACTCCTGCTCGTGCCGCCTTGCGCATCATAGGTAATACCGCGCGCCCGGCCCGTTTCCAGAATCGTATTAAGCAGCATATTGTTAAAACGCGTCAAATCGGCCAGCAGTATTACAGTGCCTGCATGCTCACCCTGCAGTCTCGAAATTACACCCTGCAGCCGGCTTCGCAGTTGTCCCACACGTATCTCCTGCTCAACCGACACGGTTTGCTGCAATCTGCCAAGCCTTACTTCATCGACGGACCAGCCGAGAATTCCTGAGATATGCATCCTTAACTGTTCACGAAGTTTCTGATTTTCGACATACCCCTGCGACTGCGAGCGTATCTCTTCGAGCAAACGGTTCAAACCGCAATCATCACGCTTGATTAAAAGCTCGCGCAGTTTATTGAGATTGTCGATGCTCTGCTCAATATGCTCGATGTCCTTCTGCAGCACAAAAAGCAATTCATCTACTCTTTCCGCCAGCCCTGTCATCGTAGTGTTCATATCTGTTTATCAACCGTCTCCAACTGACCGTTGCCTTTCTGCTCCATCTGAGAAAGTGACTCATATATTTGCTTTGCCAGCCCGAATCCGCCGTTACTTCCTATGTATTGAGAAAGATACAAATTGAAAATGCCCTTTACCTGGCCGAACACCGGGTCGTGCTCTTCACCCCAGTCACCAACGGTGTTGCTCATCTCGTCCAGCAACTTCCCAATAAGAAGAGATTCGAAATCCTCAGCTACTTTCTTCTTCTGTTCCTCTGGGGCGTTTTCAACGCCTTTGACGTACGGAAGAACCTCAGGCGGCAAAACTGCTTCGGTCAATACCGTATTACTGATATCCATGTGAGCTCCTACATGATTTCGAGTTTGGCCTGCAGCGCGCCCGCCTTTTTCAGCGCATTGAATATCGCAATCAAATCGGTCGGCGTCGCGCCGATTGCATTTAGCGCATTAGCCAGCTCGGAAACCGTCACTACACGCGGCACCGCAATCAGGTAGCCCTGTTCCTCATCTATACCTATACGTGTCTCCGGAACGACCGCCGTCTGGCCCGCATCCGAAAAAGGCGCCGTCGGCTGGGATACGTTGGCGGTTTCTGAAACTTTTACAACGAGACTGCCCTGGGATATCGCCACTTCCGATATGCCCACGTTTTCACCAACCACGATTGTCCCCGTGCGCTCGTTTATCACAACTACAGCCGGGGCATCCACAACCACCTCAGGGCTTGTCGCAGAATCTATAAAGCCTACTATTTCATCACTTCTAATCTCCTCCGGCACCTGCACCCTTACCGTACCGGCGTCCAGTACGGTCGCACTGGCCGGATAAATCCTGTTTATGGCAAGCTTGATGCGCTGGGCGGTGGAGAAGTCACTATTGCGAAGATTCAAAGTTATATACCGACGGCCGGAAAGATACTCTACGAAACTGGCAAGTTCTTCCCGCTCCACCGTCGCGCCGTTCGGTATACGTCCCACGGTCTGATGGTTTTTACTGATAGAGCCCTGGTCGCCGGAAGCAGTCCAGCCGCTGATTGATATCGGCCCCTGGGCAATGGCATAAACCTGCCCATCCAGTCCCGGACCGTCGAGACCCTTCAAAGGCGTCGGTAAAAGTATTCCACCCTTGAGACTTTCAGCGTCACCGATTGACGAAACATCTACATCAAGGCTGCTGCCCTGCCGGGCAAAAGGACCCAGCTCGGTCGTCACAATTACAACTGCGATGTTACCGCCTTTAAGTTCGTCGGGCGAAAGCACAACACCGGAATCTCTGAAAATCTTCGCCAGTATCTGTTGTGACGGCAACGAGGAATCACCCGTATCGGCAAGACCCACCAGCAGGCCTACACCCGTCAGCGGGTTGCCGCGAACGCCCTGAATATCAACGATGTCCTTTATCCGCTGGCCGTGCGCACCTGCCGCACAGGCCGCAAGCAAAATCGAAGCTATTAACGTTCTTCTCATAACTATTGCTTCCCAACAGGTCTATCCCGTGATGTTTAGAACAGCCATATTTTGTCCAGGAATTTGCCGAGCCAGTTCGGCCTGGTATAAGGCGCCGACACGCCGGCGTTTTGGGTCACAAGATGGAAGTTCGCAACATATCTGCTCTCTACAACATTATCAAACGAGATGTCCTCCGTACGGACTATACCGCTGATCTCAATCGTCTGAATGTCACCGGCAATCTCCCGTTTGCGCTCGCCAGCCACCACCAGGTTGCCGTTAGGCATAACGTCAATGATTACCACCGTAATATAATCAATAAAGCTCCGCTCATCTTTGTAGTCTGCCTTGCCGTCAAGGTTGTTCGTATATTCATCCCCCGCTCCAAAAGTCACTGTAGGTACATTAGGTATAAGATGCTCGATTCCTATTTTACCGTTGAACTGGGCATCTCTTTTAGTCTTCTTTTCGAGTGTCCTTGTGGCCTTGTTGTCAACCGTACTGTCTTCGTCTATTTTAATGGTCAGTACGTCACCGATATTACGGGCGACGTTATCGGCGTACATATCCTTCATCTTCTTGTCTCTACGCGCCCAGATTGACCCCGCCTGTGCAGAAAAAACAGACGAAAACAGTACAGCCCCAATTATCAGGTAAATCACTTTTGTTCTCATAGCTACATCCCTTACATCAGCGGTTCAACGGTTCCGTTATTTTTGACTTTTGCATAGATTATCCGAGACGAATCCTTTATCTGCATCCGCACCTTTATACAGTCACCCTCCCTGCCGTCCTCCATAGCTTTGCCGACTGCGGTGAGAGACAGGCCGGGCCGCTTAAAAACCACCGCCACATGCCTGTTCCTTTTGACCAGGACCTCCCGCTGCGCCGGCCCAACCATCCCCGGCGTAACCGGGCTGTTCGCTGAGATAGGCCGCCTGGCCGCCATCCCGTACGGCGACTGCCAATCCGACCCCTGAGGAGCGGATGAAATCTTCTGCGCGACCTCGACGTTGTCTTTGGTGATGATTTCGCCCGGTGCTATGTCCCGCAGCGCAACTGCCTGCCGGCAAAAATAATTCAAACGAAATTCAATTTCTCTTACACCCGCGTTTGCCTCGTCGGCAATAATCGCAACACTTACCTTCATCCTGTTACGTGCATCGCTTGCAATCAGGCTGGGTAATAATTCAACCTTCTTCGCCTCGACCGGAAGAACAAAATCATCTACATTGCCTATAGCCTCATACCGGCAGACCGACTTGTTCGGGAAGTTCTTTTTAAGAAAGGACTCTGCCTCTTCTGTGATTTTGTCTGCCCGGATTATTTGTCTGTGTTGAGTGACTACGACCTTTTCCGCGCCGGTGATTTCAATATCGCGAGCCTCAAACCCGCTCACCGTAAGCCTGCCGAGTATCACGGCCCTGCTGATAATCATATTCCGCAACGGCGAAGACAGCCTGCCGAGATTTATACCCTCGGCCTTTTCGGTTATCTCCGCCTGGCCCCTGACAACGGCGATGTCGCCGAGTGTTACCGCCTGGTTCTCTACCTGAACTTCTCTGGGCAGATATATTCTCAGGGCAGGCTCGGCGTTAGAAACCGCACCGTTCGTTACAATCAGGAACAATACCAAAAGCTTAATTTTTTGTTTTGTCTTCATAATAGTTATCTGGCAATTTCATTAGCGGTTCTGAGCATATCATCCCCGGCCTTTATGGCCCTGGAGTTAATTTCATAAGCTCTCTGAGCCGTAATCAGATTGACCAGCTCCGTCACCATCTGCACATTTGATTTTTCAAGAAAACCCGACTGGATATAGCCGAAACCGTTTTGTCCCGGCGTGCCGGTTACCGGAGTGCCGCTGGCTTCGGTCTCGGCAAGAAGATTATCACCTTCGCTGCTCAGGCCTGCCGGGTTCAGAAAGCGAGCCATCTGAATTGTTCCCGCTACAGAAGTGGTGCCCGTAGAATTAGTGACATTGACCGTCCCATCCTTGCCTATATCGACTGTAACCGCATCGGTAGGTATGGATATCGCAGGCTCAAGAAGAAAACCGGTGCTGGTCACAAGGTTGCCGTTTGCATTAATCGTAAGCGCCCCGTCTCGTGTATACTTTGTGCCGCCGTCGGGCATGCTGACCTGTAGGAATCCGTCGCCGGCAATGGCTATATCGAGCGGACGGCTGGTGTTTTGCAGCTCCCCGGAAGTATATACTTTTACCGTCGATACCACCCGAACGCCGCTGCCAATCTCAAGTCCGCTGGGCGACGTAAGGCCGGCAACCACCTCCGCCCCGGACTCTTTCAGCTTCACATAAAGTAAATCCTGGAAGTCTATCTGGCTGCGTTTGAAACCGTTCGTGTTGATATTGGCCAGATTGTTGGCAATGACGTCAACGTTCATCTGCTGCGCCGTCATGCCCGTCGCCGCCGTTGAAAATGCCCTTAGCATAACTCAATACTCCTTACTATTTTAGCCGGGCACGAAATCAGCCCATCGCCACACTCATCAGGCCGTTAGAGGCCTCTCTCTTGGTTGATACGAGTTTCATATTCGCTTCATAAAGCCGCGAAACCATCATCATGCTGACCAGCTCATTTACCATCTTGACGTTGGAAGACTCGAGATATCCCTGCCGCACAGCCACGCTCTCCGCCCCTTTAGGCTCAACATCTTCGGGCGCTTTAAAGCAACTGTTACCAGCCGGCATTAGCGCATCTCCATTTTCGCCAAACTCAACAAGCCTGAATTTCCCAAGTTCCTGCCCGTCAGCGCTGACTGTACCATCTTGTGAAATGTTGACCTGTGAAACAGCAGCATCGGCCCCGATAGTGATGGGCCCTGCCTCGCCTGCAACCACCCTGCCGGCTGAATCAACTATTTGCCCGTTCTGGTTGACCCTGAAGCTGCCGTTTCTGGTGTATAGAGGCCCCTCCGGCGTCTCAACTACGAAAAAGCCCTTTCCATAAAGAGCTACATCGAGCGACCGTCCTGTTTCTATGAAGCTGAGGCCCTGTGAAAAATCAAGACCCAGATTCAACTTTGCCTCGCTGCTGTCCGCGGCAGCACCAT
>CAZFHM010000141.1:0-6064 GCA_964518825.1 uncultured Pirellulales bacterium | reverse complement strand
CGCAAAACTCATCTACTATGGAACCTTTAACCATGACTGATGTCAACATACAAGAGCGCCGAGGACGCAGAGATTTGTTATATATTGACGGCTAAAACTTTCCGCATAAAAATGGGTGGCTGTCCTATTTACTACAGTCCTAATCAGTTACTCGGTTTTTTTGCCGCTCCACAGTCCTAATCGGTTTTCTTTAGCCTGCTTCTCTAAATAATCGAACTGTTTGGTAAACTGGAACGGCTCATACATATAATTATAAGCATACCCCTCTGCGATGAGTTTAGCGTTGACTAAGGCGCCATCTTCCAAAAAAACATATCTTAGCAGCCTATTGTACTTATCTCTGTTTGATTGCATAGGGTCGGGGATTAAATAGACCGACTGGTTTTCCAGGAGCTGCCTGGCATATTGGGCAGCTTCCGGGCCGAAATAATCATCCTGTGGATTATGAGGACCGGTTATCTCAGGGGTATCTATCCCAATCAGCCTTACAGTTTCAATTTCTCCTGCGATATCGACTTTGATTGTGTCGCCGTCAATTACCCTCGCAACTCGGTACAGAGCCGGGACCTCTTTAATAGACGAAGGCTTGACAGATAAGATTTTGATTTGGCCCGGGTCTCTGAGAATAATCTCCGGCTGACCTTTATAAGAACTTATCAGGCCGGTTATTTCCACAGCTCGTCCTTTGTACTGTCTCGGATTGAGGAATTTATATGCGTCCGAACCGAAAACCACGGCGCCGAACGGGCAGGTTTTATAATCGGGGCAGAAGTTCAGAAATATAGTACCTTTTCGGGAAGTATAAACATGGTCCACTGTGCCTGACACACAAGCATATTCTCCGATGTGATTCCCAGCTTCGGTGTAATCGATGCGTACGGCGGGTTGTTGCTCCGGTTCGACCGTTTTCGGCAATTGCGGTGGTTCAACTGTTTTCGGTAGTTGTAGCGGGGACGGCTGCCTGTCAATTACGCTTTGCGGCCTGACTGGAGCCGGCCTCTTTGACAGCCAGATTGCGCCGGCGATTAAGAATCCCGCAATAATAATAGTCAGGGGTACTTTGTTTTTCTCGAAGAAGTTTTTCATATAATAAACACCAAAACGCAAAATTTTGCTCCAGCGAGGTATTTTCCCCCGGCAATTTTACTTTATAAGCCGCGAGGACAAAAGATAATTTAGATATTAAAATGCAAAGCGCAAAACTACAACGCAAAATTCAAAAAAGTAACGGACGCCTTCATTTTTTGGGGGTTTTTATCGCATAAAAAGAGGTGGCTGTCCCTATTTTTCTTCTGTTTCGCCGGCATATCAACCGTCTTATGCATTCTCCTGTTTAAAGAAAAGTTTCCAGGCTGCGAAGCCTGCAACGATTAACATCAGATGAGCGGTTGTCTCTACAGTCTCTTCAAGATATATGTGCAAATGGTCTTCGAGGGGCAGATAAACATACCGAAATACGCGGCGGGCGATGAGCTGAGAGAGCAGATATGTCGCAAAGGTGGCAATGAGCCATATTTTGAATCGGCCGTTGCCGATTGTTTTTAGAAACACATCTTTTTGCTTAATACCCCAGAAAGCCAATATCGCTAAAGCAATGTAGATGCCACGACTTGTTCCGGGGAAATGCCATTCCCGGCAAAAAAAGGCAGCGCTTAGACAGGCCATGAAAAGACAAAAATTACTTTTATAGATAAACGCCTGTAAAAGGAAGTTTACAAGAGGAACAGTCAACAAAATCAGGGCGATATATTCGTTTGTTCCGCGAGAGACAAATTCTTCCCTGTGACTGGAATGCGCGATATAGACAAACAGCATCGCCGCAGGCCCAAGGAGCAAAGGCCACCATTTCGCGTATTCCAGTAATCGAGATTCGCTCGCTACAGGTTCACTAAGCCGAATTGATGTTTCGCAGTCAGGATTGATTTTCCCCATTTTTTCCTACCTGTGATTTAATCCGTGATTTTCCATTTCACAAGTGAAATTATCATCGCAAAAGTCGATTAAGGCAAGGGGGATTTCGGCTACGCCGAAATAGAGCAGTAGAACAGTTGAGCAGTAGAGCAATCACCGCAAAAGACATACCAAACGGCTTAAAATCAGCAGTATTTTTTACGTAGCAGGATAATGCAACAAAATCGCGCAGGGGGGTACGAGGGTAAAAAAACTTTTTTCAAAAAAATTTCACCTTTTATTTACAAGGACTTACGTCAAATTTTTCCAAAAAATTTCTGAAAATAGCGCAAAAACGCGCAAGTTCGTCCAAAGGGGGAGGGGGAAGAAAAATACGAAATACGAAATCCTAATATCGAAATCCGAAACAAACCTAAATGACCCAAATTCATCGAAGGGAGAAAACAATGATTGCTTACAGATTCAAAATCCGGATACCCGACCGTCTCGATGCCATACTCGCTACCCCCCTGCTGCTGTACCGAAAGATACGCTACGGATACACGTTCCGAAAGATACCGCTTACGCAAGGACAATACGCAAAGGTTGACCAGATAGATTACGCACGGATACATAAGTATAAATGGCGAGCACAAAAGACGGTGCGGAGCTATAACGCGGTGAGAGTGAGGACGATAAATAAAAAGATCATAGCTATATATATGCATCGTGAGATATTGCCTCCCCGTGACGGTCTAGTGGTGGACCATATTAACAATGACGGTCTTGATAACCGCAGGGCCAATCTGCGGCTGGCGACTATAGCCGAAAATAATCAGAACCGACGAGGGCCTATAGGCAAAAACTCAAGGTATAAAGGTGTTTTCCGGAATAACAGAGGTAAGACATGGCGGGCACGAATAGCAGCCAACAAGAAGATAATCCTGCTCGGCTCATTTACCAGCGAGATTGAGGCGGCGAAGGCATACGACGCTGCGGCGCGGAAGTATCACGGCAGGTTTGCGTCGCCGAACTTTGAAATATAGGGTTTAGATATATGAGAAGTCGATGAGTTTGGCTTCGGGGATTTTACTGTCGATAATTTCTGCGGCGAGGTTGGTCCAGTGACTGCATTTGTCCAGAACGACGCTGTCACTGCTGGTGACAATTGCGCTGGTTGAAATCAGTTCGGCGTCGGGGTTGACGGAAAGCCTGACGGAGAAGTTTTCAAAATTGCAGAGCAACGAATCATCTATGATTTTTTTCAGCCTGCCGCTGTTCGAGACGGGTTTATCCAGCAGCCAGACGACTTCTGCGGGTCGCAGTGAATTGATAAAATCAATTATCAGCTCCAGTGCGGGAATAGTCTCTGTGACTTTGCGGTATGTGCCGTGGATGCTTGCGAGGTCGCGGCGGCAGCCGTCGCGACCGATGAAAATAAATCCGCCGCTGATTGCGGCTTCGACGGTGATTAAGAGATTGTAGCCGTCGACGGCGAGCGAATTGTTTTTTACGGATTTGATTTTCAACTGTCTTTGGCTTCGGGAGGCAAGCTGCTGGTCGGAGCAGGCGCTTCTCATTACGGCGAGTCTCTGGCGGTCGGTCAGCTGGAACCTGTCGCCGACGAGTTTGAGCGAGCTTTTTTCGGCGTAGCCTTTGGTTAATAATAGTGAATAATCTGCGACGGCCGAACTCAGGCTGTCGATTCCCGCCGGTGCGAACAGCCGATGGTCGTTCGGGGCCGGGCCTCTATGTGTTCTCGTATCAGGCAAGGCCTGCTTCCTTCCAATAAATGTATGGATTATATCTAACAATAAACAATCACAGCGAAAAGTCAAAAAAAATTGACATTGTAACGCCCTGCTTCTACTATTGCGGTTTTGGACGGTTTTGAAAGAGGCGGTATGCCCAGTCACAACTTAGCAAAGCTAAAGATAGACGATTTGGAGATAATCGGCTACTCGGTGGCAGCGGAAGAGACGGTTGTCGCGATGCCGCAGCTCGACACCTGTTTCGATATCGGAAAGGCTCCGGACCAGGTCATCTCTATTAATAATGTATTGCTTTCGCACGGTCATATCGACCATTGTGCGGGGATAGCGTATTACCTTTCGCACAGGAATTTCAGCGGGCAAAAGCCTGGGACGGTCCTGGTACCCGGGAATATGATACGGCCTATACAGCAGATTCTCGATGCGTGGGGAGTGCTCGACGGCAGTAAGGTTCCGGCGAACCTGGTCAGCGTGGAAGTCGGTCAGGAGTATGAGATAAAGCCGAACCTGTTCGCCCGGGTGTTTCCCACAAAGCACAGCAGAGGGTCGGTCGGGTATACAGTTATCGAAAAGAGAAAGAAGCTGAAAAGCGAATATACAGAGCTTACAGGTCCGCAGATAGTAGAGCTGAAAAAGCAGGGAGTCACAATCGATTACCCGGTCGAGATACCGATTGTGACTTATCTCGGTGATACGCAATACGCGGAATTCGGGCAACTCGATTACGTAGCGAACAGCAAGATTCTGATTACCGAATGCACTTTCTACGAAGACGAACATCGTGAGCGGGCGGAAATCGGCAGGCATATGCACGTGGAGGAGCTGGCGAAACTGGTCCGGGCGATGAACAACAAACACGTAATAATCACACACATTACACATCGCACGTCACTGGCTGCGGCGAAGAAGATGCTTAAAAAGGCGGTCGATAAGCAAGATATGGGAAAAATCATTTTTCTGATGGATAAAAGGGCGAGGCTTCAGTAGCAACCCTGCAGTTAGTAGACGAGCCACGTTTCGGCGAGCAAACCGAGGTCGTTGTTATCAACTACCGTACTTTTATCGATATCGGCGCCTTCACAATAATCGGGCAACGTGCAGCCTGTGTCGAGCCAGTGCAGGCCGAGGCGGCCCAAGTCGAAGAAATCGACCATGCAGTTTTTGTCGGGGTCGGCGCAGATCTGCTCTACGGCATATTCAACCGTCTGACGTGAAGAAGCGACATAGCAGATATGAGATTTATCATTGCCATCGCAATCGATAGACAGGTATGCTTTAGGTTGATTAAAACTGGTAATTGTATCATACTGCCATCCCTGTGCGGAGCCGACTGCGTACTTAATGGATACCACGCCGTCCGAAAGTACCTGATAACAAATGTGAACTCTACCGTTGGAATCCACGGTGATGGAAGTCTGCTGGCCGATATATGAAGTATCATCAACGGTCTCAGGTGTCCAGCCGCCTGGGAGCTTTTTTGCGTATTTCAGGCATAAGTCGGCAAAGTGATAATAGCTTATGTGCGGTACATTGTTACCATCCAAGGTCAGGTCAGCAGAGCCCCATACATAGGACGCTACGTCACCGATGGAATCGTCAACTGTTTCAAAGGGCCAGGAATTGCCGTCCTTAACGGCATATTTGAGCAACGAGTTTATTTCGTCATAGTAACAAACGCGTGGTTTTGAGTCGCTGCCGATAGCCAGTGAGGCGGACTGGTAATTGCCTTGCTGTTCGATTGCCTGATAGGTATCGGGTGATTTATAGAATATCAGATCGATATCGCCGGAGACGGTTTTTGCATAAACGACGTTAAGTAAACCGTCATTATCAACAGCGGCGTCATAAGGAATGGAATGGTCAAGATCAACACGGATTTGCCGGCTCCACTGGCCGTTTTGCTTTTTCCGGTAAACGAGCTTGTTGTCGTTGTCGGGATAAACAACGTAAATAACCCCGTTTTCGTCGACAGCCAGAGCCACTTTGTGGTCCTGCGAATAATAATCGATAGTATTATCTTCTATTGGAAAACTGTGCCACTGATTTGTGTCACTGACAGAATATACCAAACTCAAATTGTAGCCGTCATTTTTATAATATACCACGTGAGAAATGCCGTTGGCATCAACGACCATGTCTATGGCTGCGTCTTCGATTTGGCCGGTATCAGATTCAACAACCTGTATTTCCCAGTCAACGGCGTGTGAAAGAGAGGGTATCAGGACCGCGACAACTGCGATTTTACACAGGTAAGCAAGCTTTGTACTGATGCTGGTCATTTCTCTTCCCTGAGACAGGTAGTCCGGCATAAGAGCGTCAGCCTTAATCGGAAAGTTAATATAATAGATTTCCGGGCCCGGGACAAGAGGTTACCGGCGGATAAGAGACAAAAGCTTTTTCGA
>CAZFHM010000140.1:0-6068 GCA_964518825.1 uncultured Pirellulales bacterium | reverse complement strand
TGGGTCCGAACGGGTACAACGAAGAAGAAATGAAGATGGTCAAAGAGACCAGAAAGATATTCGATTGTCCGAGTATCGCGATTACCTGTACCTGTATTCGAGTGCCTGTGTTCCGCGCACACTGCGAGAGTATTAACCTCGAATTCACCGGCCCGATTACTCCTGAACAGGTCAGGGAACTGTTGAGCACCGCGCCGGGTGTTAAGCTGCTGGATGACCGGGAGCATAATCGCTTCCCGATGCCGATAGATGCTACCGGCCAGGACGATATTTTCGTCGGGCGTATCAGGCAGGACGAGTCGATACCTGAAAATCGCGGGATAAATATCTGGGTGGCCGGCGACCAGCTTCTCAAAGGAGCGGCGCTGAATGCTGTGCAGATAGCGGAATACCTGCTATAATTCGGCTGCATGTCCACACGCAAAATAAAGTTGACTGTCCAATATGACGGGGCGGATTATCGCGGCTGGCAGATTCAGCCCGGCCGACGAACCATACAGGGCGAGCTGTCGGACGCGGTGACGAGTCTCATCGGCAGGAAAATCACCGTGCATGGGGCCAGCAGGACCGACGCGGGAGTAAGCGCCTTAGGGCAGGCCGGGGTTTTCGAGATAGTCAACTGCCCGATTCCCACAGAGAACTTCAGGCAGGCAATCAATGACCGTCTGCCCGATGATATTGTGGTGACCGAGGCGGTCGAGGCGACGAGGGATTTCGACGTCATCGGAGGGGCCAAAAGCAAGCTGTATCGTTATACGATTTACACCGGCCCCAATCGGCCGGTGCTCGAGGTGCGTCACTGCTGGCATATACCGGCGAAGCTCAACGTCGAAGCTATGAAAAATGCCGCCCAGTATCTGGTCGGTGAGCACGATTTCAAATCGTTCGCATCGTCGAAAGATAATCGTGAAACCTCAGTGCGTACAATTTTTCGCTGCGATGTTAATTCGTCGCTCGATTCTGGAATTTATAACTCGCGATACGCGATACGCGATACGCACGACTGGTTGTATATTGATGTTGAAGGTGACGGTTTTCTTTATAATATGGTTCGTAATATCGTTGGCAGCCTGGTTGAAGTCGGTATCGGCCGATGGCCGGCTGACAAAATGAAGACGGTACTCGAAGCATGCGACCGAACCGCAGCGGGGCCCATAGCGCCGCCGCAGGGCTTATGCCTGATGTGCGTAAATTATTAGAGCCACGGAGGAAAATAGAAATAAAAAGTTTATAGCCACAGAGACAGAGAACACCCCGCTTCGTCCCTAAGGGACTACGCAGGGCAGGCAGAGGTCACAGAGAAAGAAGAAATTGGGATTATGGAAAACATACCACAAGGACGAGAACAAACGATACTATATAAATATAGGTCGCTTGATACGGAAGAAAAAATTGAGCATGTTCGTGATATATTAATAAATCATCGACTTTATTGTGCTACGGTTGAATCATTTAATGATCCGTTTGAATTTCAGGCCAAGTTTTCGTATGAAGCTCCTCAAGAAATAAAAATAGAACAAGCCATTAAAATAATTTGCAAGGAAAAGCCTGGTATAAGTGAAAAACAAGCCAGACAACTAGCTCCTAGTCGTATCTTTGAATGCGAGCGGAATGGGCCGGATAGAATAAAAAGTCATTTCCAAAAAAATATAGGTGTAGTTTCATTAGCAGGCACATTAAATAATATATTGATGTGGTCACATTATGCGGATGGCCATAAGGGAATATGTATTGAGTTTAAAGCTTCAAACAAGAGTCATTGGGATTTTTTTGGAGATGCTCTTCCCGTAGATTACAGTCAGAAACTTCCAATTATTTATTTTTATACTGATGACGAAATAACTCGATCAAGAAAATTTATAGCAAAATCAGATGTTTGGGAATATGAAAAAGAATTTAGGTTATTAAATTTAGAACGCAACAAGAACAAGTATTATATATTTGATCCTGCATTAATAAGTAAAATTTATTTAGGATTAAAAATTTCTGACGAAAACATTGGGAAAATTAAATCCATCGTTTCGCAATTACCAAATAATCATCGGCCTATACTTTTAAAAGCTAAACGTTCGACTTTGACATATAGTTTGGATTTTGTTGAAATTGATTAGTATTAAAATAAACTCTGTGAACTCTGTGTTCTCTGTGGCTTAATAAGAAGAAACGACTCTGTGGCAGAATAATTAAGAATGAAAATTGTACATATAATAACACGGTTGATATTAGGCGGGGCGCAGGAGAATACGCTTATAACGTGTAAGCTGCTTGCGGAGCGGGGACATGATGTTACTTTGATAACCGGTCCTGCGATTGGGCCTGAAGGGGAATTGTTCGAGCAGGCTAAAAACGAGCCCTACGAAGTCATCACAGTCGATAATATGATTCGGGCGATAAATCCACTCGAAGATTGGATAGCGTACCGGAAAATCAAGAGGCTGCTGCGAGAGATTCGGCCTGATGTTGTTCATACGCACTCGGCAAAGGCGGGGATATTGGGGCGGTATGCAGGGGCTAAGCTTAAGAATAGACGAATGACGAATGACCCCGCTTCGCTGAAGCTACGCAGGGCGAGCGAACAACGAATTCCGAAAATAGTTCATACGATACACGGTTTGGCGTTTCATCAGTATCAGAATAATTGGCTGAACAGGTTTTATATTTCGATTGAAAAGCGTGCTGCGAAGCGGACGGATTTTTTTATCAGTGTGGCTGACGCGATGACGGCGCAGGCGCTCGCGGCGGGGATAGGCGAGCCGGAGAAATTTATCACGGCGTATTCGGCGGTTGATGAAGGTGCGTTTTTGCAGCCTATACCGCAGGAAGAGATTACAGAGTTTCGCGTCAATTACGGAATCAGCAAGGGCGCGGTTGTGCTGGTGACTTTGGCGAGGCTGTTCGAGCTGAAAGGGCATGATTATATAATCGAATCGGCGAAGGTGTTGAGTAAGCGGTATGACAACGTTGTGTGGCTGTTCGTGGGCGATGGTAATTTGTCGCAGGCTTACAGGGATCAGATAACTAAGCTGGGTTTGGCGCGTTGCATCAAGTTTACGGGTTTATTGCCGCCGAGCCGGATACCGCTTGCGCTGCAGTCATCGGATATTCTTGTACATTGTTCCTTGCGGGAGGGGTTGGCGCGGGCGATACCGCAGGCGATGCTGTGCGGTCTGCCTGCCATTGCGTTTGACCTTGACGGGACGAAAGAAGTTGTCAATGAAAATACCGGCAGGCTCATAAAGCCGCAAAATGTTCAACATTTAATCGAGGCAAGCGCGGAACTGATTGAAGATGAAGCGTTGAGGCGAAAACTCGGCGAGCAGGCGAGGGATTCGGTGAAAGAAAAATTCGCGCCGGAGACAATGGTTGATATTATCGAAGGTGTTTACAAGCGGTTGTTGTCCGGTTAGGTGAAGGTCATGAAGAGTTATAGAAAAGAGTTGTGGTTCAATACGCCGCATCGGCGGGATTTTATTAATATAACGCCGGAAGTCGAGCAGTGTCTCGGCGAGAGCGGTATCAAAGAAGGATTCTGCTTAGTCAACGCGATGCACATAACGGCCAGCGTGTTTATCAATGACGATGAGTCGGGGCTGCATCAGGACTTCGAGGTATGGCTGGAGAAGCTGGCGCCGGAAAAACCGTATTCGCAATACAAGCATAACAGCTACGAGGACAATGCCGATGCGCATCTGAAGCGCAGCGTGATGGGTAGGGAAGTTGTGGTTGCCGTGACGGACGGTAAGCTGGACTTCGGGCCGTGGGAACAGATTTTCTACGGTGAGTTCGACGGCAAAAGGAAAAAAAGAGTATTAGTAAAAATCATCGGCGAGTAATCCTGTTGCGGCTATGCCGCAACCAAAATCCGAAACTCGAAATCCGAAATTCGAAACAATATCAAATATCAAAAATTCAAATGCTCAAAACCATAACGTAAAACTTTATATGAAAGCAGGCTATAAGTTTCATATTTTAAAAACACGCATAATAAACAGGAAGCTGAAAGATTTTAGTGTATGGGTAAGGCAAGTTGAGTTTGTTGGTTTTTTTAATTCAGGCGTTTGTGATTTCGCTGTCGGGCGTGATGGCGCCCGGGCCGGTGACCGCTTCGGCGATAGCGTTAGGTTCACGGAATCGCTATGCGGGGCTGCTGATAGGGCTGGGGCACTGCATTATCGAACTTCCGCTGGTAGTTCTGCTGATATTAGGGCTGGGTGCGTTTTTTAAATCGGAGACTGCGCAAATGGTAATCGGTATCGGCGGGGGGCTGTTTCTGCTGTTTATGGCGGTCCAGATGTTTCGGGGCATAAAGAAGGCCGGCTTGCAGCAGGAGAAGGTCATAAGCAGCGACCCTGTTCTGGCGGGGATTATGCTGTCGGGAGGCAATCCATATTTTCCTTTATGGTGGCTGGCGGTGGGGCTGAATCTTGTTATGCGGGCCTCGGAGTTCGGGGTGTACGCGATTGTGCTGTTCGCGTTGATACACTGGCTGTGCGATTGCGTGTGGCTGGGTGTTTTATCGTGGGCGAGCTTCAAGGGCACCCGCATTTTCGGTGATAAGGGTAAGCGAGTGGTGCTGGGGGTGTGCGGGGCGGCGTTGGCGGTGTTCGGCTGTCTTTTTTTGTGGAACGGCGGGAAAATTTTGCTTGGCTAAATCAGATGGCTGGGCGTTGGCGAGCGTTGGCGAAATCGGCGGACGTGTCAAATCGGCGTTATCAATACTGATATGCAGGCCCGGCGGTTTTAGAGTGGCGAGGAGGATGGCGGAATACGCACTTAAAAAATAATTCTCTAAACATTTACGGGTTAACGCGGTTAAAGCGGGCTTGCCGATAATTCTAATGTATGAAGGCATTGTTGAGTCATCCACCTTGGCATCCCTTTGGGATTATGGAAAAAGAGTTTGGGGTAAGACCGTGGAAATAAAGACATTTCTTGCACAAATGCTATTGTCGGTTGTAAGGCCGTACTTGCAACCGTTGTATCCCTCGGAAACGTACGGTAGTCAGGAAGAAGTAGTGTCAGGACAAAGGTGGCAGCCGCGGCGAGAACACGGCAACCTTTGCATAAGACCGCCGCCTTTGTAGGCCCTGGTGTAAAGGATTACAAATATAGTAGACTTTTCCAAGGCCCTGATTGTACAAGAGGTACAATTAGGGTTTTTTTCTGCCGCTGAGTGGCGCAGGCGAGGGGCAAAATACTCTTTGACGGATGGCCCATTTTACATTATTTTTTTCACAGGCTGAATCTTGTTTCGAGGATTGATATCTTGGCCATAGACAATACTAAAACTAAGCTTCAAGGTAAGTTTATTGTGCTCGATGGCCCAGATGGCAGCGGCAAGACAACACAGTTAAGGGAAATAAAGGAGTATCTTGAATCGTGCAGTGTTGAAGTTGTGCAAGCCTCCGACCCAGGCGGCACTCCGATAGGGGATAAGATAAGAAAGTTGGTTAAGTACGGTTCGGAAGGAATCGACGTGAGAACAGAAGTAATGCTTTTTATGGCTTCGCGTGCTCAATTAGTCGCTGAAGTAATCGAACCAGCTTTAAAGGCTGGAAAAACAGTTTTGTGTGACAGGTATATATCGTCAACCTGTGCATATCAAGGTGCGGGGGGGTATCCGATTGACGAAGTTCTTGAACTGGGAAGATTTGCGGTGGGGAATGTTTGGCCGCACCTGACGGTCATATTAGACGTTGCACCTGAGAAAGGACGAAAAAGGCTGGGCGTTGAACGCGCTGGGAAGGTGGCAAACGATTATCATCAAAACCATTTCTTTGATAGTCCAACAGCAGACCAGTTCGACTCCAGGACACTTGATTATCAACGTAGGGTCAGACGAATCTTCTTGGAACTAGATGAGAAATATCCGGGCATTGTAAAAATTGTTGATGCGAGTATCGATGAGATAGATATCATCACTGAGCGAATAAAGCAGGTTATTACACAAACAGATTTCTAACTTATGTCATTGAGAGATATATATTGTCAGGACGGGGCGGTAGGATTATTGCTGCGGGGTTATCTGAGTGAGCACAGCGCGCACGCATATATATTCGCAGGCGCCG
>CAZFHM010000139.1:0-6340 GCA_964518825.1 uncultured Pirellulales bacterium | reverse complement strand
TATAACCGAATCTGGTATTGATAAAACCCAAATAAGTAAAGTCGAAGAGTCGCTATTTCGCTCCGCCTATTCAGAGAAACGGTATAGCGCTCCTCTTATTCTTATAAGGGAAATCGAATCTCTTCCGATGTCATTTTTGGATAAAGGCTTTCTTGCATACGGCAATGAGATCGTAGGAATTCATGCCCCTCAAACCAGAGCAGATAATTTGGAATTACATTCCATATACAGGCTCCTTGCGGATAATCATGATGTCTTCCGTTTTGCCGCCATATTGCACGGATGCCGATCTTTTATTTCTAAGTCAACCTCACTATATAAATCTGACATTGATTCTTTTCCATTGCCCAAGAATTTGGACTCATTCAATTTATCTTTTTGGGAAAGAGCTATCATAAAAGATGTTCTCGATTATATGACAAATTACGTGAGACTCGGCCAAAATTCACAGTTACTTCAAAAGGAAGCGGGCCGCAATGATCTCCTAAAATATTCTAACTTGTTTATTAAGATGCTTGGCACTATTTATGATAATCTGAAGCCAAGCAACCCTACTTTTTTCAACGGTCTGATATGCCAACCTTTTTCTTTCGGAGCCCACGTCGAACTTGAATGGCTTCGTGAAAATATCCAAGAAGAACTGGAAAAGCTAATCTACTGCACCGAACATGAGCGATTGCGAACAATAAGGGTCGTCCGTTTCTACGATAAAAACGTGATATTGATCGTCAAGCCAAGTCGGCTGCGTTATTGGATTCCATCAACAGCAATTAAGGATGCAGATGATACACTTACAGATTTGTATCGTCAAGGTTACTGAGGTATGGGAGAGGAACATATTAACACAACGGAATATGTGGGAAAGATAACATCGGGCATTCAAGCCCAATCTTTCCAACTTGCAATAATAAGTTTTGTTCAGCAGCAATTGCCTATGTGGCGTGATGACCCTAGCCGAAGAACTGAGCGCTCAGAACCCAAACTTAATTCACAACTGTATAAGTTTCTTGACCATCAAGCTCGTATGAACTTCCCGATGATTCGTTTTGGCCATGAGGAACCCCAATATGCTAACCGAGCTATCGACATATCTGTATTACCAGACGAGATGATGTTTATTGAAGCACAGCTTTATACCATATATGACCCCGTCCTTGTCATCGAGTGCAAGCGACTTCCAGCGCCCTCGTCAGACCGAGAAAAAGAATATGTGTCCGGTAAGTCACCAGATAGGATAAGCGGTGGGATTCAGCGATTCAAATTGGGACTTCATGGTGCAGAACATGATTTAGCAGCCATGGTGGGATATATACAGAACGGTGTTCATGAAGAATGGATTGACACTATAAACAGATGGATAAAAGAACTTGCTGCAGAGCCGATAGGGGATGGTTGTGTTTGGTCTAAAGATGAAATACTCTGCTTGGATGAATACAGTACAACAAGTCGTGTTGGCAAATGTAAATCAAAACATCGCAGAAGTAGTAAAAATCCTCAGGTTGAAATATACCACTTATGGATCTCTATGAGGAAAAAATCTGCGTAAATCCGCGGTTCAAAGTATCTACTGTACGCTGTCCGCTCTACGCTAAACGCTAATTTTTTGCTTGACTTTTGTTCAAAATATGGTATAATACCCGCGTTGTTTGATAAAATGTAAACTTAAGCAACTCAAATGTTCAACACTATTCGTCAAAATTTGTGTCTTTTCGCTTCAAAACACCCCTCAACCAGCGAAATCTGCGAAATCAGCGTCAAAAAACACAACCTTTTTATGCAAAACGAACCCAATTTTTTCCCCTTTTCCCGACTTGAAAATGAAAGTAAGTCCTTCTATAACAAGCCACTACGAAGAAATATACAATTATGTAATTTTCGAAAAACGAAGCCAAACGAACCCAAAACGAACCCAATTTTATTCGCCGCGCGAGGTCGGGTTAATCTTTTTTGAGGTAGAGGGTTTGTGTAGGAAATGCGAACTCGATGGCCTCGGCCTCGAAGCGTTTCATAATCTCGAAATTAACCTGCTCGTTCACCTTGTAATAGAGCCAGTAATCAGGCGGTTTTACCCAATAGCTCATATAGAGATTCAGCGAGCAGTCGTTGAAATCGCTGAAGTACACCCGCGGCGGATAATCAGGGTCGGTATTAACTTCCGGAGTGCCTGCAAGAACGTCTTTTATGATTTCGGCCGAGCGATTTTACACAGTTTTTACGTGCAGGTTTTTCTTTACTGTGTCTAATAATCCTGTGACAATATCATGGCAGATATTATATTGAAAAGTAACCATATTTTAAGGGGAAATTGCGATGAAAGCGACAAAAGTGATTTCGATTCTGGTCTGTGTGCTGATGTCCATAGGGGCATGTAATGCTAAGGACGAGGAGGGGGTCGGGCTTACCATCTATAACGACAATTTTGCGGTAGTGCGGCAGGCGAAGCAGATGGGCTTCGAGGCGGGGGTAAATACGGTGAAGTTTACCGACGTAGCGGCGGCGATTGACCCGACAAGCGTCAATTTCAAGTGCCTGTCGGCGCCGGGTGCGATATCCATCCTGGAGCAGAATTATGAGTATGACCTTGTGAACGCCGAGAGCCTTCTAAAACGCTATATAGACCGCGATGTGACGGTTATTATCGGAGGAAGCGGTGCCGACGCGGCGCGTGAGTTGCGGGGCAAGCTGCTGGCGACCATGGGCGGCGACTATATCCTTGCAAGCGATACCGGCGGGATTGAAGTTGTCAACAGAAGCAGGGTCGAAGAGATTTCACTGCAGGAGATGCCGGAGGATTTGGTTACCAGGCCGACATTAGTCTGGCTGGCCAATGCAAAAGAAGCAGGCGAAAAACTTTGCCAGGTGACGTATACGACCGAACAGATTAACTGGAAGGCCGATTACTCGGCGGTATTGAGTGAAGACGAAGCAAGTCTGGACTTCAGCGGCTGGGTCACCATCGATAACAAGAGCGGGGCGACTTATAAAGATGCCGCGTTAAAGCTGATAGCAGGTGATGTACGGAGGATTGCCGAGCCGGTAGTAAAACGCCGTATGATGCTCGATAATGAGATGGCTGTTGTAGGGGGCGCCGGATTCGAGGAAAAGGCGTTCATGGAATATCACATGTACACCTTAGGCAGAAAGAGCACTATAAACAATAACCAGGTAAAGCAGATTGAGTTTATCGAGCCGGCATTGGGAGTAGCTGCGAAGAAGCTGTTTATCTACAACCGGCAGGAGAACCCGGAAAAGGTACAGGTAAAGATTGAGTTCGAGAACACAGAAGAAAACAAATTAGGGATAGCACTGCCCAAGGGCAAGATACGGGTGTTTAAGAAAGACCCCGCTGATGAGAACCTGGAATTTGTCGGCGAGGATGAGATTGACCATACGCCGAGGAAAGAGAAACTGTCGCTTTATATCGGCAACGCATTTGATATTGTGCCGGAGTATAAGCTAGTTGACAGCAAACAAGGCTATCGTACAAGGACCGAAACGCATCAGGTCGAGCTGAGAAACCGCAAGGAGACACCGGTGGAGGTGTGCGTTGATGAGAAGTTTATGCAATGGGCGAACTGGCAGATTGCCGACAACAGCCGAGACTACGAGAAATATGATGCTTACACGGCGCGATTCAAGGTCAAAATCGCAGCCGATTCGACGGAAACGATTAAGTACACGGTCAGGCAGTGGTGGTAGTTTCGTATTGCGTTGTGCGTATCGCGTACTGCGGTTAGACTTTTGCAGTTTGGCCACAAAGACCCCAAGGCCCTAAGAAACAAAGAGAAAAAGCGACGAGCCAAGCTTTAATATGAAAGAAAAGCTTATGAAAAAGAAGCTTGTTTTTGCTCTGGCTATTGTATTTATGGCTGAACTTTTATATGTCGGGATTGACGGATTAGGCTGGAAAATGGTTGACTGGCAAAAAGAAGCCTCAAGATATTCAATAGGTTTACCGTTAAGGTCTATCAGATACACAGTGGAAAAAGTGAATGGAGTAATTCCCCCCTGGGAGAACTATCCGGAAAAAGACGAATGGAATCCCGGCCTGCAAATTAACCCTTTTGGATTAGCAGTTGACACGGCTGTCTTTGTACTATCAATAATTCTGCTGATGTACATTCCAAGTCTGAAGGCTCTTAAAAAAAGCTTTTACGCAATTTGCATTGGATTAGTTTTAGCAAGTGCCGGTTTTATTTTCGTAGAAATTACCTCTGACATTCAAAATGATTTTTGGATTTTCATCCCGGGGATGGTCGTATTGTGGTTTGTTCTTTTTCCTGTAATGATATTATGGGTGTCTCGCGGCATTGTTAATGCGGTTTATTGGAAAATAGCGGGAATTACCATCCTGGCGACGGTTACACTGGGTCTTTTTAGTAATATTCTGGAGACGGTCTTTCATGGTGCTGCCTCGATTTCAGAATGGGAGGATATTTACTATGCCTCTATATTGTGGATGATGGTTTTGGTGGAATGTTTAGGATTCGTGTTCTTACGCAGATTGCGGGGGAGGTTTAGACAGAATTCCCCAAAGACAGGTATTGAAGATTAGAGGTTTTTGATAAGGGCGGTTTCGTCACAGTGGTCCTGTTTTGGGCAGCGGGCGCAATCGCTCCAGACCTTCATCGGCAGGGCGTCCCGGTCGACCTTTTCGAATCCGAGCTTTTCGAAAAAGGCAGGCTCCAGCGTCAAGGCGAAGACCCGCGGCAAGCCGATTTCCTTAGCATGGCTCAGGGAGGCCTCGACAAGGGCCTTTCCTATGCCGGTTCCCTTTTTGGACTGCTCAACGGCGAGCGATTTTATCTCGGCAAGGTCCTGCCAAATGATGTGAAGGGCGCAGCAGCCGACGATTCGGCCGTCATCTTCGGCTACACGGAATGAGCGCAGGTTTTCATAGATGTCTGCCAGTGAACGGAAGAGCATCTTGTCCTGCTCGGCGTATTCGTTGATGAAAGCATTGATTGCCCTGGCATCGGCGATTTTTGCAGGTCGTACATTCATAACATTAGTATATCTGATGGCGGTGCAGTTTGGAAGCCGGCATTTTAAGTTCCGGCGACAGCGGCAGGGCCGATGGGCAAAGAAGAAAAAATGCTGGAAAAGCCCGGCTTCGCTCGGGGGCCCGCCAGACGAACGATGGGCAGGCTGCGCCGAGGCAAGGGATTACTCGGCAGAAAATGCTGGAAAACTTCTGCCCGATGACTACAATTGCCGCAACTATGCGGTTTATACTGATAGACAAGGTGATCGAATTAGAACCGGGCAGGAAAATCCGGGCAATCAAGAATGTTTCGCTGGCGGAGGAGTATCTGGCGGACCATTTCCCGACTTTTCCCGTGCTGCCGGGTGTTCTGCTTCTGGAGGGGCTGATTGAGTCGGCATCGTGGCTGGTGCGTATAAATGAGAATTTCGCGCACAGTATGGTGTTGCTGGCCGAGGCGAGGAACGTAAAATATAAAAGTTTTCTTGCGCCCGGCGGGCAAATTGAGTATACTGTCGAGGCTAAGACGGTCGAAGAGAACGTCAGCAGCTTCAGCGGCAGCGGGGTATGCAACGGCCGGACGATTGTCGAGGCCAGGTTCGCCCTGAGGCATTTTAACCTTGCCGACGAGGATGCGAAAATGGCGGCGGTCGATGCCGAAGTAATTGAAAGTCTGAAAAAACGCTGGGAGCTGGTGAAAGCTGGTTAATTGGTTAATTTGTTAAATGGTTAATTGGTTTCCGCCATCGTAACGATGAACTGAAACTACGGTGGATGGAATTGGTTAAATAGTTAAATGGTTAATTGGTTAATTAGTGGTTGATTGCTGGAGGCAAGACACATATGGCGATGAGTCGGGATGAGATTTTCAGTCAGGTACAGGAGGTGCTGGTCGATGCACTGGGTGTTGACGATGATGAAGTTACGAACGAGGCGACACTGATGGGCGACCTTGGAGCTGAGAGCATCGACTTTCTGGATATTGTGTTCCGGCTGGAGAAGGCGTTCGGCATCAAGATTCCCCGCGAAGAGCTTTTTCCGGCGGAGAACCTCATGAGTAATTCCGAGTTTGTGGAGAACGGCAAGCTGACCGAAAAAGGCCTGACGGAATTAAGAAATTCGATGCCGCATACGAACCTTTCGTCGTTCGAGAAGGACCCGGATATCAATAAGCTGGGCGATTTGTTTACGGTCAATTCCGTCGTCAACTTCGTAGAGATGAAGCTCAACGCGGCTTGACATATTTGCCCGGCTGGAGAATTTGAACGGCAGGAGTGACCATTTGTCATCCTGCCGTTATAGTTTAATAGAGGCGTTTATGCGCTGGATATGGATAGATAAGTTCGTGGAATTCGA
>CAZFHM010000138.1:0-6368 GCA_964518825.1 uncultured Pirellulales bacterium | reverse complement strand
TCATTATCGTATGGGTCGTCACCATAGCAGTTGATATGCAGCGGCATATCGATAATCTCACCGGTGATATAATTCACAGGAGACGTTGAGTACGTTCCTGTAGGTATTCGGCACATACCCATATCCCAACCGCTTATCGCCTGAATAACATAGACATCGACCGTCCGGTCAAATACCCCGCAGTGTCCAGTCGCACTGACCTTATAAACCGGCCTAGAACCCATGAAAGAATCGAAATTGATTGTATAATCAACCATCCCTGTTTGCTCGCTGTCGTCACCCTCATACCCTTCTTCGTCCGGCTTGTCGATAGACAAAGTCTCGCTGGCCACAAAATCCTCGTCGGCAAGGGCCGTCAGCAAATCCGGCTGTTGACTCATCCGAAATATCGCCCGCTCGTAGCCTGCCTCCGCTGCCAGCATAGCAACAGCTTCGTTCTTAGCCTGGATAGATTCTCTCCGCACACCGTATGAAACCGCCATCATCGCCATACCGGAGGCCATAAGGATTACCAGGGACACCATAACCAGTATCAGAACTGAACCGGACCTCGATTTATCACAAAGCTTTATTCCGTTTTTCATAACAGCCAACCTCAAAAAAAGTTAAGATGCGGCCGCAAAATACTCATGCCATTCTATGATAGCAATTTAAATACGATAGTCGTGCCAGCCCGCCGGGGCCGGAATGTACTTGCCCCTCAACCAGAAATCGCTTGGAAGAATTCCCTCTAAAAGGCGACTGTCCAGGTAATAATGTTTCAGATAACCATCCTTGTCTACCAGGCCGACTACACCGCGTAACGCCTCCGAAAGTGTGCCGCGCACCAGAAGCATATCCTGATTTGCCCCACTGCTTTCTTCTCTGTCGCCATGGTCGTTCCGATATACGTTCTCCGCGCCGAAACCTCCGCCGCCGACCGTCAACGCCGATTCAATCACCGTCGTCGACGGTAGATGCCTCCTGTATGAACCAGGGTCTAAACTACTATCACTCAAACCTATCGGAACATATTGATGGTCAGCCGGCACATCAGGTTTGCCGCCAATTTCGTCGGCATCGCTCATACCCGGGTCGACAACTCTGATAACACCCTGAGATATCAAACCCATTATGTTAGGATTACCGCTCAGGGGCATCTTGTCCATTCCACGCAAACCATCGACCGTAACAGAATCTGCTATCCATATATTCCCGGTAGCCACGACTGTCATTTTACCCTTAAGCACCTGTGCTCCGTTATGAATGCCAAGGTCGCCGCCGATAACCACGTTTCCTTCAACAAATATCTGACCGCCCGGCTCTGCTTGAACACCGCCGAACTCCTGGCTTACATAAGCGTCCTCAATATTCACTACCTTACGTTCACCCGTTACTTCCGCGTCCTTCGGCATCACGTGATATGCATATATCGGGTATTTCTCGTATTTGGTGCCGTCGCTGCCGGGCGTGATTCGGTAGTCCCACGTCCAGTCATCAATGGCCTGCTGCAATCCCCTGACCGTACAGTCATCGGTAATCCGAACCTTGCCGACTCCCCCCTCGACAAAAAACTCGAGCTGAACCGCCGGTTGAGCATAAGGTAATTCTTTAGCCTTGGCCTTTGGCTTGAACTTGAAGTCTTTTTTAGTACTCTTCTCGAATCGCTCAACCCTCGTTGTAACACTGTCTTCGTTGGTTATTTTGTTATCAGGCTGGTCGAAGTATATCCCGCCGCTGTTGAAAAGGCCGATTACTTCGGCGTACTTGTCACCCATACTCGAAACACGCGACTCACCCATCTCGACCACGTCCAGAAATTTGGGACTGCCCTTTATGTATATATCCCGCTCATCCGGAGAGTCTTTTAACTCGTTTATATGGATTGGAATGTCAAGAACCTCGCCGTCGGCGTAGTTGACCGGTGCCGTCATAGCTGACGAGCTCGGAACCCGGCACATCCCCATATCCCAGCCGCCGACCGCCTGTACCACATAAACGTCAACCGTTCGATCGAACAGACCGCTGGTGCCCTTGGATAAAATGCGGTAAATCGGACGCGAGCCTATGAACTGATGAAATGATATCTCGTACTCGCATGTACTATTTTCAAAACTCAGACTACCACGGGGGTCAAACTTGTTATCGCTCAGCGCAGCGAGCATATCCGGCTGCTGACTCATACGATACACCGCATGTTCATATCCGGCTTCTGCTGCAAGCATCGCTACCGCTTCATTCTTAGCTGCAATCGCCTGGTAACGAACACCGTACGAGACCGTCAAAAGACCCAGTCCCAAAGCAGTTAGAATTACCAGAGAAACCACAACAAGAACAAGAACTGATGCTCGGCGTCTTTTACCAACCTGATGCATCTATCGACTCCGATTAACGGGGCCAAATATTTCGCGCTAACGTCGCGGTCATAACCTGAATTTCATCTCCAGAACCGTCCGGAGACTGAAGTACTATGTTAATCCGAACGCACCCATGACCCACACTGCTTGTCGTCGTGTGACTGAATGCACCGTTAGGGTCCGGCACTACGTTTTCCGCCAAAACCATAGTAGTGATATCAGAAGTGTTGCGAGCACCGGAACCGCCGGGAACCGCACCGGGAGGACACGTACCGTAATCCACCTTCAGCTTGTCGTCATCCATGTAGAAAAACGCGTAATCCGTACCCAGATTTGTTACGTCCAGTAAACTCTGGGTAGGAACCTCTGCCGACCAGTACCGAAACTCTACCGCATCACCGTAAACCACTTCCTCTCCGACGCCGGTCTCCGGGGCAGCCTCAACGTAGTTACCGGATGATTCCCGATAAACTGTATATCCGAGCCGATTAGATTTCCTGCCTACGTTGCCCCATGCAACCATTAGCGCCTGAGAGTCCTGTCTCATCCTGCTGTTGGCCTGTTCGTATGTATTCAGCCAGCTTCGCTGACCGCCCACCAACAAGGCCCCTACCGCAAGAATCAGCACAGAGCTGATAAGCATAGTTATTATCAGCTCGACCATTGTCAAACCGCAACGGAATTTTTTATGTTTCGAGTACACAGTATTTACCTCTGTAATTATCAACCCCCTGAAGCATCGAGGCGAACATACGTAGTCAGTACAAGATGAGGATGTATTGCTTCGGGGTCATCGTCCGAAAAATCCAGACGCCACCGCGCTATAACGGAAATTTCACGAAGGGTTATCCCAGCCACAGTGTCGGTATCAACTTCCCTGTGCATTAGACGAATGTACATAGGCAGGCCGTCCACCTCTATCTTGTAGAACCCGCTCTCTTCGTCATAAAAAAAACCCAAACCGAGCGTACTGGGGTCGTAGCTCGACGAGCCGCCGTTGCTCTTCCAGTCCTCCAGAAGCAACTGCGCGGTGCGGGTCGCCGTCATCTCAAGTCTGGCTATGCGGGAATGCTTGGCGCAATGGAATTGGTAGCTTAAAGCACCTAAGGCGGCTATGGCCAAAATGACCATAGCCACCATAACTTCAATCAATGTGACCCCGCGCTCGTACCTTTTCCGGTCAACATGCATGTTGCTGCTCCCGTTCCATCCGCCCGAAAACCTCATCGGCTCTGCGGGCTAACAAGAAATAACACACTGTTACCGGATTATGGCGTCGCTGCTTGTTTGGTCCAGCTTCCGTCGATACCGAGGATATATGTACCCTCGAGACCTTCGCCTGCGCTAACCGTTATCTCAACCAGACCGTCATCGTCAATGTCTGATATCTCGTAGTCCGCTGCATCGAAATACGTACCTTGAAGGTCGGTCGCATCGAAGCCCAACTCATCCAGTACGCCGTCAACGGTCTCGCCTTCCAGGTCGGTTTGAGCATTTGCTATGCCTTTTTCAGCCACATACGCACGAACCGCGGTACGGATTGTACCCGCACAGGCGTTGCCCTCCGACCACTTGGCGGAATCTATCCTGCCCTGCATCAGCGGTATTGCGACGCCCGCCAGGATGCTGACAATCAAAATCACCACCATTAGCTCAATTAATGTGAAACCTTTTCTTTTTTCCATTTTTCAACCGCTCCAAAATAAAGTTAAACTTCTATTCGGTTACTTACACCCTCTATATATTGTTATGTCATCATAATCGGCAAAATGCAAATGACGATAACGCTTATTTGTAATTTTAACCTCACGATTTCAACGAAAAAATCGGCAAATACAGCGCCAACACCACAATCAATACAATCCCACCAACTGTGACTATCATTATCGGCTCTAAAAGACTTATCAGAGTCTTTATGGTCGCATCCACTTTTCGCTCGTAGTAGTCCGCCGTTCGCTCGAGAACCCGGCTTAATGCACCACTTTCCTCGCCTACCTGCATCATCTTAACTACGAGATTCGGGAAAAAACCGCTGCTGGCCAAACTCGTCGAAAGGTTCGAACCTTCCACTATCTGCTCGCGAGTCCGCACTATCGCCCCTTTGATGATATCGTTCTTCGTCATACCCGCCAGAATATCGAATACTTCCAGAATCGAAACGCCCGCACCTATCAACGTTGACATGGTCCGGCAGAATATCGCCACGAAACCCTGGCTGATAACCTTGCCGAACAATGGTATATCCAACGCCAGCCTGGAAAAGCCATGATGTCCTTTCCGCGTCTTGTTAATCAGTGACAGGGTAATTATCAAAAGAACCAGCGCGCCGGCAATATAGTGAATGTTAAACCTCACTATATCGTAAAACTTCATAAATCCGCGAGTGAACGCAGGAAGATTACCGCCGAGCTGCTCGAACATCTTTCGGAACCGTGGAATAATGAATGCCATTATGAACATCACGATACCTATAATCAGGGCAAATACAAAAATCGGGTACGCCATCGCCGTCGTAATCTTCTTCTTCAGCTTGTCACGTTCGTCAAAGTACTCCGCAAGACGCCGCAGTGTCTGGGGAAGCGCCCCGCCCGTCTCTCCGGCCATCACCATCGCAATTGTCAGGCCGTTGAAAACCTTTGGATATTCAGCCAGGCTCTCCGAGAAAGGCTGCCCCCTGTGCATCTTCTCCAGAACCTGCGTCAGTATCTGTCGCAAAGATAAATTGTCAATGTCGTCGGAGATGGTCTCCAGCGCCGATGTAATCGGGATGCCGCCTTCCACCATTGTTGTCAGCTGCCAGCATAAAGCAGCAAGGTCCGACGACTTGATACGCTTACGCCGACCCTTGGACTTCTGCTGCCGTTTCACAGTTTCCTGAAGAGCATTCACTGAAACAGGTATATAGCCCTGCTCCCGAAGCCAGCCCAGAACATCACCAGAACTCGCAGCCTGTCTTACGCCTTCTTTCCTCTGACCCGTAAAATCTCTGGCAATGTATTTGTATGCACCCATTCGTTTAACCTGCCCGTTCTCCGCTGAAACCCGACCTCCGGTAACAGCTCAAAATTGACAAAACCCACAGTTTGTACACTTGTCATAGTTACGCCGTTATTGAATCGACACGCTTTATCGCCCTCTTTAGTAAAAAAGCTGCTCTGTCCCTCGAATCCCGCTCCTGTTATGCCGTCGAATTTGCCCCTAATGCCGGAGAAAATCCGGACCTGAATGTACAAACAATTGACCTCTTGAACCCCGGATGACAATCGCACCCGTTTGTTATCGGAATCAATCTACACTTTCGGCAAATGTCACGCCAAGCACCTCTTCCGGCGTAGTCAATCCCTGCTTGATTTTCGAAATGCCGCTTTCAAGAAGTCCGCCGTATCCCTTGCTCCGCGACATCTGTCTGATTTCGGACTCGTTCGCTCCCTTAACTATTAATTCACGCATCTCGTTATCCAGCATCATAAACTCGAACACCGGAAGCCGGCCCTTATAACCTGTATTGCCGCAGGCCGCGCAGCCCTTGCCTTTATAGAATGTAATTTGGCTTGCCTCCTCAGGCTTTATTTGCAAACGCTTGAGTACTTCTTCATCAAACTGTATCGGCTCCTTGCACTTTTCACATATCCGCCGCACAAGACGCTGTGCTATTATCAAATCCAGTGTCGACGCCAGCAGATAACGTTCCAGACCCATGAAGCAGAAACGGCTGATTGCGCTCGGAGCGTCGTTGGTATGGAATGTGCTCAGCACCAAATGCCCCGTAAGGGACGCCTGTATCGCAATCTCCATTGTCTCCTTGTCTCGTATCTCACCGATGAGAACAATATCGGGGTCCTGCCTCAATATCGCGCGCAGACAAGACGCAAACGTTAAATCAATCTCCGACTTTACCTGTATCTGATTTATACCGGCCAATCGATACTCGACCGGGTCTTCGACGGTCGTGATATTCTTCGTCGGGTCCTTCAGATAGCTCAGCGCCGAATAAAGCGTCGTACTCTTACCGCTTCCCGTCGGCCCCGTCAC
>CAZFHM010000137.1:0-6399 GCA_964518825.1 uncultured Pirellulales bacterium | reverse complement strand
GAATTTGGCAGGCTTTTTGCCGTCGGCACTTTCGAATTTAACGTCCTTGCTGCCCTTTCCAATATATAGCACGTCCTTTGTGCCCATCGTAAACTTCCTGCCGTCCACAGTGATGATGCCCTTAGAACCGACATTGATAACACCAATCTCTCGCCGCTCGGCAAAATAGTCACAGGCCAACTCTTCGCCGGCCTCAAGTTCCAACACCCCTTCGCTCGGAACAGCCGAACCGATTATCGCCCTGTCATCGAATGAATATACTAAATCTATTCTGCCGGATGAGAACAGATTATCTATCAGAAAGCTGTCCCTTAACTCCTGCGAATTCATTCTTTCAAACCGAACAGGGTCGGCAACATAACGCATTTCCATTTTTTAGCCTCCTATTTGATTACACCATTTGTTAACTATATTAACCCGGTTGAGCACATCCGACGGCAATTATACCATCGGCCTGGCCCGCTTGCACAACTGCAAAGGCACACCCCAGGGGTCGCGCATCATTATCAAATAAGAATCGTCATCCATTTTCAGCTCCTCGACCACCGTCGCCCCCGCTGCTACCAGCTTATCCTTTAGTGCCGCAGGGTTTGGCACCGCAAAAGCAAAGTGAAAACGCAGCGGGTGCTCCGCCGAATGGTCGGGAACCGCGGATTTCGGATTGGTATATATTTCCATCATAACCCGGCCTTTTTCGTCAGCCAGAAAATGCGTCTGGTTCGCCTGGGGAATAGCTCGAACTATTTTCATGCCGCAGTTTTTTACGTACCACTCGGCCATCGCAGCAGCGTCCGGCACGTTGATACCAAAATGTTCGAATTGCATAACAACCTCCAAAACGACGAACGATGAAACACCGGCTTATTATAGAAACACCTGTTCGTTCAGCGCCGATGACTTATATAAGATTCTCTTCTCTTCGTCAAAGATTAAAAATGGCCGAAGAGTGAGCCGAGGCACCTCTAAACTTAAGAGCAGATTAATAGAGATATAGCCCTTACCGGGCTGCATGTAAGTTTGGTGTACGCGCTGAAATAGAAATTCAAACTGTTCATTATAGCAAATTTTCTCTTCGAAAAATACTTATTTCTCAATGGAATTATCTATTGCTGTTTCCCATCGTACCTTCGCTAAGCCAGGTACGGTTCCTGTCGCATAAGCCAAATCAACCTGAGCTATCTGGTATTCCGTTAATGCCGCTATTTCCGAACTGACTGCGTCAGCATATTTAGCTTGCGCGTTCAGCACTTCCGTCATGGTTCTAAGGCCCTTTTCGTATTGCCTCTGCTCAGCCTGGAATACTTTATCAGCCAGTATTGCGTTTTGTCTCGTCGCGAGGATTCTTTGCCAGTTTGCCTCAAGCTGGTCCGTTACCCTCAATACCTCCGACTCTATTATCGTCCTGCGATCTTCCCTGGTTGCGATGCTCTGTTTCCTCCTGTAAAATGCCTGTCTTACCCTGCTTTTCGCCTCCTCATTGCCCAGCGGTATCAAGATGTTAAGCCCCAAAAAATGGTCTTCAAATCTCTTATCAAATAACAAGTCATAGCTGTCGCTCCTGGTCGACCCAAGTCCGTTGATGTTGTACGTATAATCAAGATTCACCAGAGGCAGGGCCAGATTCTTGTAATAATCGATTGCCTCGGCCTGCTGAGCTATCTGAAGCTCCAGTTCCAGCATCTCCATTCTGTTTTCTATCGCCTTTGTTACAAGCTCACCGGGGTCTAACTGGTATCTTACAGGGTCCGGCTCTGTAACAGGTATAAGGGTGGTGCTCGAAGATGTACCCACTAATGGGATGTTCATTATTTGTTTGGTCTCTCTCTCCCTGTCTCTAAGCTCGTTATCGGCAACAATCACACTTTCCAGTCTCTCGGCCACGCCCAATTCAGCCCGTACAATCTCAACCTCCGGCTTAAGCCCATACTTGACCAACCTTTTGGTCTTTTCAAGTTCCGCCTTGGCAACTTCGAATTCCTCCTGCCTCACTTCCAGAAATTTCCTGGCTGCATACAATCTCCAGTAAACCCTGTCCGCAACGGTAAGAATCCTTATAACTTCAAGCTTTGTTCTGGCTTCCGTGATAGAAAGGTCGTAATTGGCCACCCTTATCGCGTATGTATTTACCCTTTTGCCCGCGCCGCGTAAAAGCGGCTGACTTATCGACACCGATAAATCAGATGAATACGAAGGATTAAGCGTGGAAAAAGGATTGTCCGTTTTCAGCATATCATCCGCAAGATTGACTGAAATTGACCCTCCCGTCTTTAACGGCACAGTCACTCCCAAATCAACATTTGTTGACTCCATACTTGTCCCCTCAAGCGTCGATGACGTCGGTGTATCAGTCTTGCCGTAACGAATATTCGAATATATCGCCGCCTCGAATTTGGCCTCCTCCTCACTGACCCGCTGTACCGCTATCGCCGGCTCAACCAGTTGCACCTTCAGGTCCAGATTATCCGCCAGTGTATATGCCCTGCATTCCTCCAGAGTCAACCTGAGCTCATTAGCCTGCGGCCTGTTTACATCAATCAAATATTGCGGCTCGCTCGCATTGGGCCCCTGCTCTTTTTCAGGTAACGAAAGGTTCTCCACCGAATGCAGCTTCTCGCGGTCCGCCTTCATTTTGTAAAAGTTCTCCTGCGACGAGAATTCATCGCAGCCTGCCAATGTCAGGATAAACACCCCCAGGGTAATTCCATGCAATAATATTAATTTTCTACTCATGGCGCAACGCCTCTATAGGGTCAAGCCTGGCTGCTTTTATCGCAGGAAATAATCCGAATATTATCCCCACCATACAAGAAAACCCGAATGCAATCAGAATCGCCCAGCCGGGAATATACGTTTGATTCAATATCGGGGCCGACTTGACAATCCCAAGCGTTATAAGCTCGGCCAGCCCGACCCCTATCAACCCTCCAAAAAGACACAACACTATCGCCTCAATCAAAAACTGCATCATTATTGCCGACTTTTTAGCGCCGATGGCCTTTCTCAGACCTATTTCCCTGGTTCTTTCGGACACCGAAACAAGCATAATATTCATTATCCCGACCCCGCCGACAACCAGCGATATCCCCACAATGCACCCGGCGACAAGCGTTATCACCATCGATATCTGTTTGAATTTTTGGATGTGACTGCTCACCGACTCAACGTTAAATGTATCCTCCTGTCCCGGCCTTATATTCCTGACCTTTCGCAAAAAGAACTTTATCTCCGCCTGTGCTTCTTCGACAAGTTCCGTGGATTTAGCCTCGGCAATTCCCCACGTCCAGGCATCATTACTCATCTTGAGCCCTGTTCTATAGGGTATAACAACTTCGAAATCGTCCCTTCCCTCTCCACCCTGACCTATCACACTCAGTTGTGGTCTTTTCTCCATAACGCCGACGATTCTGAACATTCTGTTTCCTACGATTATAATCTCCCCCGTGCAGTCCTTTGGCAGATTGAGTTTTTCCTGTAAATCCTGCCCGACCTTGCATACCGGCAGTGCCTGCATCTCGTCGATTACCGTAAAGGCCCTTCCCTCGACAACCGGCCTTTTCTCTACTATGTGATAATCCGGCTCGATTCCGACCACCCTGACGCCTTCGGCGGACTTGTCAGCATACCTGACCGAATTTTGACCTATCCAGTTTCCCAGCCCGAATTTATTGACAGACGGGCATTTATCGAGCATCCCTTCGAAAGTTTCCGGTTTAAACCTTACCTGCTCGTAAGAAAGCTGCCTGCCCTCAGGCCAATGAGGCCACATATAAATGTTATTAGTTCCGAATGTCTCCAGGTCGGTCAAGACCTTTGCCTTGAGCCCGCTCAATGCCGCTATTACCTGTATAACCGCCGCCACTCCGATGATTATCCCGATAACAGTCAATACCGATCGTGTCCTGTTGGACCATATCTGCCCTACTGCAATCGAAATACTCTGCGTCAAAAACCTCAGTACATACAACGGCATCAAAAGAAATCTAAGCATCTGGCACCGCCCTGTCCCCCGACAACGATTCCCTGAATTTGTCCCCCTCTACGTCGCTGACAATTACCCCGTCTTTCATAGTGATTATTCTGTGTGCGTGCTTTGCGACGCTCTCCTCGTGTGTCACCATTATTATCGTCTGACCCTCGCTATGAAGTCTGTCAAACAAGTTAAGAATATCATCGCTCGTTTTCGTATCCAGATTCCCCGTCGGCTCATCGGCAAGGACTATGCTCGGATTGCAGACCAGGGCCCTTGCGATCGCCACCCGCTGCTTTTCGCCGCCCGAAAGTTGATTCGGCTTATGCTTTACCCTGTCGGCCAAACCTACCCTTTCCAGCACCGCAATCGCTTTCTTCTTACGGTCTATCCATCCGCCTTTTGAATATATCAGCGGCATCGCAACATTTGTAATAGCATTCAATTTGCCGAGAAGTTCAAACGACTGAAATACAAAACCTATCTGCTCATTTCGAATCTTGGCGAGCTGACCGTCGCTTAATTTCTGCGTATCTTTACCATCGAGTTCATACGAACCTCCCGTCGGCCTGTCTAAACAACCCAGAATGTTCATCAGCGTACTTTTACCGGAGCCGCTCTTGCCCATCACAGCCACATACTCATTCTCTCCTATCTCAAGCTCGATTCCGTTGAGCGCATGAATCCTCTCAACACCCACCTTATACAGCCGGTGTATGCCTCTAAGCCTCAGAACCACCTTCCTGTCACTTCTTTGCATCGTTCGTCCCGGCTGCTCTTGCGCCCTTATCGTTCACGCTGTTAGGGTCTTCTGTCTCTTTCTTTTCTCCCTTCTCATCCTTTATCTTCTGGTCATGCTGCAAAGCCTCAAGAACCTTATACGGCCCCGTCACTATAACATCGTTCACATCCACTCCCTCCAGAACCACCGTATCCGTCAAATCGCTTGGCCCCATTTTGACCGGTGTTACAATCGCCTTGCCGTCATTGTATCTATAGACAACCGTTGCATACGGCTTCGCCTTGTCGACAAGTTCACTTTCACGCATATCGGTCGGCAGCTCATCTACTTTCCGGCCTAATATCGCCTGCGTCGGCACCTTCAAGATATCCTTGTATGTTTTTACTTCAATATCAACATCAGCCGTCAACCCCGAACAAATATCGACGCCATTCGAATCAATTAAAACTTCCGCCTTATAATAGCTGCTCCCGACTCTCGATATCGAATTCTTCAGCGCCACCGTATCTACGACACCTGTAAATATCTCGTCGGGAAATGCAGGTATTCGTATTTTTGTCGCCTGTCCCCGCTTGACTTTGTTAATTTCCACCTCATCAACCTCGGCAGCCACCAGCATTTTTGACATGTCCGCAACTTCCATTATCACCGTCCCCGGATTATTCATCGTTCCAAATACAACAACCTCGCCCACCTCGGCATTAAGCCGAGTAATAACACCGTCTATAGGAGAGGTTATCGTCGTATATGTAAGCGCCTCTTTCGCCCGTAGTATCTCCGCCTCGGCTGCTTCAAGATTATGTTGCATCACCTCTATGTTTATAACTGATGACTCGAGTCCGTGCTTGTCCGAATCACATCTGGCCGCAATCTCATCATAAGCCGTCTTGGCCCTGTCATAATCCGACTGGCTGACATCATGTGTCTGCAAAAGCCCCTCCATCCTTTTGAAATCAAGCTCCGCCATCTTCAGTGAAGCTTCGGTGCTTCTTAAAGAATCCTCCAAGGACTTTATGGCCATCTTCTCCACATCTATCTGCTTCGCCTGGGCATCTTTCCTGGCCTGGGCTATCTTTAATCCTGTTTCAAGCTCCGTTGCATCCAGCCTCACAAGAACCGACGGCGGTATCGGCGGATTTGCATCGGCATCGCCTCGTGTCACCTTCTCCCCTTCGTCAAAGGGGAGCTCGATTATCCTCGCCGATACCTTGGCGCTCATCATAACCTTCTTCTTTGGTTCTATCGTACCGGGGCAGGTTACATACTCAACTAATTCACCTCTGACGGGTTTCTCCAAACGGACAGCCGTTGCATTTTTATCATCTTGCCCCTTCTTCCTGACCGCTTTGACAACAAAGATTATGACCCCTGCTGCAACAACTACTATGATTGCTGATACCAAGACCTTCTTCAAATCCTGCCTCCTTAAAAAAGACCCTCTAATTTAATATAGACGGCCAAACAGTCTTTTTCGTTACTCACGTTTTCCGTAAATTAGGGAAAAAACTACGAAATACACAATATTCCCCCTTTTTGAGCGACAAAAAACCAGCTACCCTCCTTGATGGCTGCTATGTTACCATTTTTCACCCCTATTTTCCAATGATTTTACCGCAAATGGTGGCTCTCCGTTAGTTTTCGTCTCGACAACCCCAAATCAGGGCTTGCAAGCATTTGTTGATAAATGATT
>CAZFHM010000136.1:0-6444 GCA_964518825.1 uncultured Pirellulales bacterium | reverse complement strand
CCCAACGGCATAATACTCGTCACCGGCCCCACCGGCTCCGGCAAGAACACCACGCTTTATGCGACATTAGCTGAGCTTAACAGTGAAGAGGTGAATATCTGTACCGTGGAAGACCCGGTAGAGTGCAATATGCACAATATTAACCAGTTCCAGGTCAGCGATACGGTCGGCTTTAAATTTGCCACCGCGCTGCGGTCACTTTTGCGGCAGGACCCGGATATTATTATGGTCGGCGAAATTCGCGACCAGGAAACAGCCAATATAGCCGTCCAGGCTGCACTGACGGGACACCTGGTCCTCTCGACATTGCATACGAACGATGCGCCCGGTGCGGTGACAAGGCTGCTGGATTTGGGTGTTGCTCCTTACCTGGTAAGCGCCTCGCTGATTTCGGTCCTCGCACAACGGCTGGTGCGAAAAATCTGCCCCAACTGCAAGAGCGAATACGAACCGCCCGCCAGCCTTCGCAAAATTGTCGAAAAGATAGGCGGAAAAATCGACAAGTATTACAACGGCTTAGGCTGTAAGAAATGCCGCAATACCGGCTTCACCGGACGAATCGCCATTCACGAACTTTTCGTGCCGGATGAAGAGATAAAAGAACTGATTACAGATAACGCAAACCTGAAGAATCTGCGCCAGGCAGCTGTAAAGAATGGAATGACCCCGCTGGTACTGGACGGCCTTGAAAAAGTCAAGGCAGGTATAGTCTCGGTCGAGGAAGTCCTGCGGACCGCTTATACACTGGACGGACAGGAGTAGTAACGTAACTATGTTGCAGAGCCCGACAAAATCCGGTTACAGCCAAAGCGCCGACGCGCGAAAAAAGACCGCCGGCCCTTCGGCAGCGGGCGTCCCCGGTGACTTGAATCTAAATGCGGCGCCGGCCCGGATTGCATCGCAGAAATTGTCGAACGTCAAGGTCAAGCAGACCGATTTGATAATGTTTACCACTCAGATCGCGGTCATGCTCGATAGCGGCGTGGTCCTCAGCGACGCGCTCGACGCCATCGCCGAGCAGCAGGAGCAGGGGCCCTTCTGCCGGATGATAGAAACAATAGCCAATACCGTAAAAAATGGCGAGAATTTCTCAAAGGCATTGCTGTCGTATCCACGAACATTCAGCCCGATGTTTGTCAGTATGGTCAGGGCCTCCGAGGCATCCGGCAAAATGGTCAATATGCTTCGGGTCCTCAGTGAATATCTCGAATTCGAGGCCGACACGAAAAAACGCATTAAGGGGGCGCTTACATATCCGATTATCATGGCGCTCATGGCCGTGGCCGCGACGGGCACACTGATGTTCTTTGTCCTGCCGCGCTTTACAAAGATTTATGAAGCCAGGGGTGCGGCACTGCCGAAAATCACTCAGTTGCTGGTCGGGTTCAGTCAGCTTATGAGCAATTTCAATGTCCTGACAATGGCCTTCACTTTTCTGGTTGTTGCCGCCGGCGGGGTGTATTATTTTGCAAAGACCGAGCTCGGCCGGCGCACGGTAGACTACATGAAAATCAACACACCGGTCCTGGGTACAATGTTCATCGACGCGATTGTCGCCAGGAGCATGCGCATAATGGCCACGATGGTAAACACCGGCGTGAGCCTGCTCGACACCATCGCCGTTATTCACGGCTCATGCCGCAACTATTATTTCCAGCGTCTGTGGGATTCCGTGGACGACAGAATCAGGGACGGCTACCAGTTGTCCGAATCAATCCAGATTGCCAGGGACGGCTCGCTGATTTCGGCCGGCATAATCCAGATGCTAAAGGCCGGCGAAAAGAGCGGCAAGCTCGGCCAGGTAAGCGATAAGGTTTCTTTATTTTACGAGAAGAAACTGCACGCCTCCATCAAGGCCGTCATGACCCTGATAGAGCCGCTGATGATAACCATCTTAGGTGCCGTCATAGGAACGATTGCAATCGCACTATTACTGCCGGTCTTCAGAATCTCCTCCGTCATCGCACACTAACCCCTGCGCCGCAGGGGTTTCCAAATCTGCACAACGTCACCCGGTGGGTTTATATTGGATTTTATCAACACATTTTCGTATAATCCCCTCACAAAGTTTCACGGCCGTGAGGGAAAAAGACCATGTCGGACAACCAAATCTTTGTCGGCAGGCAGGATGAGTTGAGACAGTTCGCTGCCTTTCTCGAACAAAAACAAGGCGGCGCAGCCATAGTCGTCGGCCAACTCGGCATGGGTAAGACTTGGTTGTTAAACAAAATGGCAAAATTAGCGGAGGAACTCCCGAACCTTAAATGCGGCTGGGTACGCTATGAGGTAACGCCGACGGACAGCGTGGATTCTTTGATGGCCCTTATGATGGATAATGCATTCGAGGCGGCGAGTACTGAGCCGGGAAGTTTTGACAAAGTTCCTCAAAGAAGAAAACAATGGCTGGCTTTACTGAAAACGTTTGTGCCTAAAGGTAAGGATATAGCAGAGTTAGTAGAAAGTCTTAGGCGTGACCCGCAGTGTAATACGCGCGACCAGTTCTTGGAACGATTGGCATTCATATCACAGCGAACGCCGAACAATGGCAGGGCTATATTTATAGTTGACCCGGAAAAATATATGCAACCTGACAGCGACCAGTCCTGGGCAATTGTGATAAAGGGTTTGCCTGAGAAGATTAAATTCCTGTTTGCACAACGTCCGGAAGATGTATTAGTCGACAGCCAGGTAATTAGTCGACTTAATAACACGGTTCGGATTCCGAGAGAAGACCTGGGAATATTAAGTGAGGAGGATGTAGATGACTTGCTGAAGTACCGTAAAGACGAATTGTCCCAGCCGATACCGCAGTTGCACGATACACTAAGAAAATATAATGGCCATCCTTACGCGATAGGTGCATCTTTGGACTTGTTGGTAGCAGGCGTTAAGCTTGAAGAATTGCCCGAAAGGCCGGAGCCTGTAGATTTTTCTGCTGTGCAATGGAAGGAACTCTGCAAACGTGGCAAAGAGGCCGTTAGGATATTTAAGGCCTATGCCATATTACAGGTTCCAGTACCTGATGAAGTTATGCAGGCAGTTAGCCAAATTGACACTGATGCGATTCATGTAGTAATGGCTGATAAATATTTATCAGCCCTTTTCCGAAAAGAACTCGACGGCAAACGAATCTATCACACGATTCTTGCAGACTATATCCTTGAACAGATGGCCGATGATGAAAAACAGCAATATCACAACAGGGCGATTGACTTTTACCGCCGAAAACTAAAACAGGCCCGCGAAAACCAGACCGCACCCGACCCCCTTGCCGCTGCAAGATTGGCTGAACACGTTCTACAGGCTGAGGGACCAAAGGCCTTTGTTCACGCCTTTATAAATGATTGCTATCCGGCTCTATACACCCTCGGACTTCTCGATGTCGCAGAAAGTTTGTCTTTAAGGGCCATAAACTTAGTTGAAGACAACACTGAGGAAAAGGCTGCCGCGCTTGGCAATCTCGGCAACGTTTACCAAACCCGCGGCGAGTTTAACAAGGCCTTAGAGATATATAAAAATAGTTTGGGCATAAAAGGTAAGATTAGACAGCCAAAGAGCATTTCAAGCACACTCAGCAATCTCGGCGTTGTATACGCGAGTCGTGGAAATCTCGAACAGGCTAAGGATATGTTTAGCAGAGCTCTTAGCATAGACGAACAAATAGGCTATAAAAAAGGTGTGGCTCAAGACTATGGTAATATCGGCAATGTTTACTATACTCGCGGGGAACTCGACAACGCTGAAGACATGTACAAAAAAGCCGTCGAAATCTTTGAGCAAATTGACTCTCTCAAAAACCAAGCCAACCAGTACGGCAATCTCGGCAATGTTTATCGAGCCCGTGGCGACCTCGACAAGGCCGAAGAAATATATAAAAAGGCCCTTGAGATAAATCTACAAATCGGACGACTCGAAGGCCAAGCAATCACCTACGGCAATCTCGGCATCGTTTACAAAATCCGCGGCGACCTCGACAAGTCCGAAAAAATGCACAAAAAGGCACTCGATATAGATGAACAAATGGGCAATAAACAAGGAATGGCAGAGGACTACGCCAATCTCGGCATCGTTTACAAAAAGCGCGGAGGTATTGCAAAAGCTAGGGAATACTGGCAAAAGGCCCTTGCTCTTTATAAACAAATCGGCATGTCACACAAAGTCTCTAAATACGAGAATCTTCTCGACTCCCTCGACAAAAAATAGCTCGCCGCCGCTTGGAATGATAGTCGAGACGTCAAATGGAAGGCTTGAGGCTTCTATTCCATTCTTGGTTTCCATAATCGTCCCGTCGGCAGCCACCGTTACGTCGATTTCCTTGCCATCGGCCAGAGCCAATTCCACCTCGAAAACTTTGACATCTCCTTCATCCTTCTCTACCTTTTTAATGGCAGCATCCGGGTAACTTTCTGTCAGCGACTTTTCTGCCTGAGCAGGAAGCTTCATTTTCTTATCATGACACCTTTTGGCAATGGCGATAGAACATACCAATGCCGCAATCAGTACCATGACCGCTGCTTGTGCCAGTTTTCTTTTCATTTTTCAATCCTTTCGAGTTAATAATCTCTACTTAAAATACCGCCTGCCACCAAGGCCGGGCCGTTATTTCCGCCCTAAAATAGCAAATCAAAAATGAGAGAAAGATGAGAAAAAAATCCTGCAGTAAATAAATCCACGACATTTCACCTGGATGAAGACGGGTTATCTTGCCAAAGGAACAGTGTTAATCAGCGTAAACCTGTGTCTGACCTCTATTTGCCGCGAAAAATAAAGACTATTGCCAATCCGGACGACCTACTCTATAATACACAATTCGCTCCGGGGCGGTAGTGCATCCGCAGGCGGCTGCAAATCCGGGCCGGGGCGAGATGGAAAACATTATAAGTTATTGCAGGAAAGGAAATTAGCTTAGTATGCTGACGAAAGAGCAAAAAGGGAAGATTATCAACGATTTCGAGGTTCACGAAGGTGACACGGGCTCGCCTGATGTCCAGATAGCCCTTCTTACCGAGCGGATAAACGAACTGACCGAGCATTTGAAGACCCACAAGAAGGACCATGCCTCGCGGAGAGGCCTGCTTAAAATGGTCGGTACCAGGTCTGCACTGCTCAAGTACGTCAGCAAGAAGGACCCTGCCAGGTACCGTCAAATCATCACGCGGCTGGGCCTGCGTAAGTAGACCGGAATTGAACAGACTTTACACGGGTTCGGATAACAGGGACGAGAGCGTCTGCCGGGCCTTCATCAACTAATATAAGGAATAAACATGTCGCAAGTTCACAGAGTTGAAAGAGAAATTGGGGACAGAATATTATCAATTGAGACGGGCAAAATCGCCCGCCAGGCCGACGGCGCCGTCGTAGTTCAGTACGGCGAAACGGTCGTTATGGTCACGGCCGTTACAGCACCGCCAAGGTCTGAGGAGATAGATTTCTTTCCCCTGAGCGTAGAGTATCGCGAGAAGACTTCTGCCGCGGGTAAATTTCCCGGCGGCTTCATCAAGCGAGAAGGCAGACCCAGCACTAAGGAAACTTTAACGGCACGGAGGATTGACCGTCCCATTCGCCCGATGTTCCCCGACGGCTATATGCAGGAAGTGCAGATAATAGCGAACGTCCTGAGCTTCGACGGCGATAACGACCCGGACATTCTCGGAATGATTGGCGCAAGTGCGGCGCTTTCCATAAGCAAGATACCATTTTTGGGCCCGATGGGGGCATGCAGACTCGCAAGGGTCGAGGGGCAGTTCGTAATCAACCCGACGCACAAGCAGCTCGCTGAGTGTGATTTGAACCTTCTGCTCGGCGGGCACAGCAAAGCTATCAACATGATTGAGGTCGAGTCGAAGGAAGTATCGGAGCAGGTTGTTGCCCAGGCGGTGGCCGAGGCGCACAAGGTCGTTATAGATGTTTGTGATTTGATAACCGAATTGCAGTCGAAGGTCGGCGTTGAAAAAGAAACACCGCTTAAAGAATACGACGAGCAGCTTCAAAAAAAGATTGAAGAGCAAATTGCTGATAAGCTCTACAGCCTGAAACAGATTCCCGAAAAACAGCAGCGCAACAATGCGGTGAAGGAGCTCTTCGAAGGAGTCGTTGCCGAGTACTGTGGTTCGGATGAAGAACAACCTGCCGAGCGGAAATTATATAACGCCTCTATGGTCAAGTGCATCCTTGGCAAAATCGAAGAGAGCACGGTAAAGAAGCTGCTGCTGGAGGGCAAGAGAGCAGACGGCAGGGGCTACGACCAGGTCCGCGATATCAGTTGCGAAGTGGGAATACTGCCTCGCACTCACGGCTCGGCCCTGTTCACACGCGGCGAGACCCAGGCACTTGTCACCGTAACTCTCGGGACGGTCCGCGATGCCCAGATTGTCGACGGTCTGCTCGAGGAGTACACACAGAATTTTACGCTGCATTATAATTTCCCGCCGTTCTCCGTTGGCG